>NZ_DJDC01000078.1:0-6326 GCF_002430855.1 Acinetobacter sp. UBA5934
AGCCGTGATGACGACGACGATGATCGCGGTGGTCGATCTGGTGGCCGAGGTCGCAGTCGTGATGATGACGATGATGATCGCGGCGGTCGCTCTGGTGGTCGAGGTCGCAGTCGTGATGATGACGATGATCGCGGCGGCCGTTCTGGTGGTCGGGGTCGCAGTCGTGATGATGACGATGATGATCGCGGCAGTCGCTCTAGTGGTCGAGGCCGCAGCCGTGATGATGACGATGATGATCGCGGCGGTCGTTCAGCGTCACAAAGTCGTAGTAGAAATACCACGCAACGACGTGATGAATATGGGCGTTTTACCTCTCGCTAACCACCCGTGTTTCCATTTAAAAATTTAAATGGTTCTAACAAATATAATTAATTTTAATCACATCTTATTAAGCGTAGATTAATCTACGCTTTTTTTTATGAAAAAATAAAAGAAAGCTCCTGATTTTTATAATGTAGATTATTGGTATTAGACGTTAAAAGAAAAAAAGCAAGTGCTTTAAATTATGCAAGCAAAAAACCAATCCTTTTAAAATTAAAAAAGATTGGTTTCAGGATGATTAAGATTATTTAGCAGTATGATTATTTAAGGTCGCAAGCGATTCCAGGCATCACGTGAAGCATGTTTAGCTTCTTCCCAAGAGAGACGGGATTCCGCTTTCGATCCTTCCCATTTGGAACGGAGATCCGGTTCTACATCTTCAAAACGTTTAGATGAATCATATGCAGATATATCCTCATACCCTACACGATAAGCATGCTGGTAATCCCTGTCATAATCCAAGTCAGGATAGGTAGTTTGTGAGGATTTATAATAAGGTTGATTAATACTGTTTTCACGCCAGTACGCATCTTCAACGGTAGGATCAACTGCCTCACCTACCGCATGTCCTGCTACACCACCCACTATTGCACCCACCGTTCCACCAACAATAGCTCCGATTGGACCACCTGCACTACCAATAGCAGCACCTGCAGCAGCAGCACCTGCAGCCCCTACCCCGGTTCCTACGGGATGTGAGTCATCTGTATTTGGATCGGTATTTACATCCTTTCTAGTCACGTCGGGATTATTTTTCATACGCTCATCATCAGAATGAACCATTTTATTCTCCTTATAACACTATTGTATTGAGAGAAATTGGCTTGTGATCGCCAGTTTCGGTTATGAGATTTAATCTTCAAAAAACTTGCGTTATCAATTCACTGCGCGCAATCATCTTTCGCGTTATTGCAGTGGGCTAAGTGTTGGAGGTGATGCTATGCATAGGACTTACCAAGGTACTGCCTTGCTGGTTGTTCAAATTTCCCATGTTTTCATCTTTATTTCTCTCATACATGGAATAAAGAATAACTGCAATTATGACCACGACTATGACAGCGATTATAATTTTCACATCTTTTGAGTTCATATTATTCTTCACTTTTGATAAATGAGGAGGAATAGAAATAATGAAACTGCAAACCTGGAATAACTTTGGAGAAAACCCAACCTGAATACTCACCACTATTGAGTTTAGATAATTAAAGTTTGACTTCCATTGTTTCTACTGGTTTTTCAGTTTGCTTTTTCTACTCATCAGATTGCTGAGGTTCGATTGATTTTCTAAATTTTGTTATTGCTAATTTTGTAATTTATGCTGAATTTTCTGAATAAATTTTTGAGTAGCCATTTTGCTTCCCTCCTATCTATAATTGGGTATAAATCGTACTCACATGGCTTTATTAACTCTACTCTTTATATTTGATTTACCAATCTTTGATCTGTTTCAATTCTCTTCAATGTAAACATTATTAATTTATGTGTTTGATCTAAAGTAAAACAACGTTACCTTATTAACATTTATTATTTAAAATATAACAAGAATAAATAAATCACGAATCAAGAAGAGATAAAAACTATTTAAATTTATCTATTATTTTATGAAGTGATGTCAGACCGATATAAAAATCTTAAAAAATTTAAACTTCATTTATTCACTTCAAAACATACCTGCTAGAAATCCACTCTAAACCTTGATAATTTATATTTATAAAATATTCAGAAAAAAATGCTTAAGCGAAAAATGGCACACAAACATACCATTTCAACCCTAAGCCCATTTAAAGGACAAGTTTGAGTTTTTAAAAAAAATTTACTTTTATTTTTAGTCTATATAATATTATTTATTTTTATATCAACTATTTATTAACAAAACAAAGTCTTTCTCAGTACTGCTCTAACATTGAAGCAATTGATTAAACAAATTTTTTTGAGTCCACCTTTACTCTACCTTGAATCAGTGAATAAAATTGATCGTAAAAATGGCAAATCGTAACGTGATGATAGAAAAATTTAGACTATTTTTATTATTCAAACTTTATCGAATATTTGATATTTACAACTTTCGTTTTCGAAATTTAACCTCGGGTGAAATAAGTCTTGCACGACAAGTTTTCGGTGATTTAATTAATTACCAGGAAGTCAAAATATTTAATATCAAATATCTTCCTTGGCAACCCGTAGATATGTATATGGCCCCCAATGGCAATATTTTTATGAATAACAAAAATTTTTGCGAAGATTTCTCCAAAAGATCCAGACAAATGCAAGGCTTGTTCATCCATGAGATGACCCATATTTATCAATATCAATCCAACATCAATGTCCTGTTTCAAGGCGCCATACTACAGTCCAAATACTTTTTGAGTTTTAAAACCTATAATCCTTATCAATACCATTTTCTGGCTGGCAAACCCTTTCACACATATAACATTGAACAACAAGGAGAAATTGCTAGAGATATATTTTTTAAAAATATTCCTAACATTATTTTGGCGAATGAGAAGAGTATGTAATGATTTTATTCTTGTTCACCTTTCTAACTCTGCGCATTAATGAATTTCAGTTATTCATCATCTTTTATAACTTTATTTAAAGGAAAAATTTTCTCTTCTCGACTACTGATTTTAAAATTCTCCAAGTTATTGTTCTGATAAACAGCTTGTTATGTAAAGACTTTATTCAATTAAAAGTATCTATAAAACGTAAAACCATTTAACTCATGTCTTGTCTTAGCTATAAATCTAATGTTTAAGCCAGCACTGAGTTTTAAAAATAATTGCTGGCCTCAAAGGGAATTACATCATTTAAATAATTTATCTACCCCCTCATGTATATGGCATGTAATTACTAACACCTAGCAAACTAAGCCTTGATATACTATTTTTTGGCAACAGCTGAAAGTACAGTTTTTCGTTTTAAGTGATTGATTTTATATATTTAGAATCAATTTCATCAAATCCATGATTGCTCTCATTCACAACAATTGATTTGCAGCATCCCCATTTTTGCATTCATGCTGTATTTTTTTGTCTATATTCAGATTTTTTTTTGTTTTTTTCTCTATAAACGATGCAATTCGTATATAGTATCTGATTGCTAATTATTGATTAATACGTTTATTTTATTTGTCGTCACGTACATAGCATTGAACTCATAATCTTAATAAATCTAAGTCTGTGTATACATCCCTATAGGTAATAGGATTAAGTTGGAATGAAAAGTTTTAAAATTGCCCTTGCACAATTCTCTCCACATATTGGCAATATCGAAGCAAATGCTCAAAAAATGCTTGAACAGGTAAATGAAGCCAAAAAACAAAAAGCCGATTTAATTATCTTTCCGGAGCTTTCAACTTTAGGCTACCCTGCAGAAGATCTATTACTCCGCCCTAGCTTGGCCAAACGCACCGAAAAAGCATTTGAGCAACTGAGTCAGGTAAAAGATATTGTGATGGTCTTTGGTTTTGTTAATCAAACTGAAGACGGTCACCGTTATAACTCTGCCGCCGTAATGAAAGATGGCCAGGTACTGGGTGTTTATAACAAACAGAACTTGCCACACTACGGTGTATTTGATGAAAAACGTTATTTCAGCCAAGGACATCAACACCTTGTTTTTGAATATTTAGGTCATAAATTTGGCGTACTGATTTGTGAAGATATTTGGTCACTCACTACTGTGCATCAATTATCGCAATTAAATGTTGAAACCGCTCTAGTTTTAAATGCTTCACCTTATGAAGTGGGTAAACCGCAGCATCGTGTGACCACCATGAGCGAACTGGCTAAACAATTAAATATCAATCTGGTGTATACCAACCAGGTCGGTGGTCAGGATGATCTTATTTTTGATGGCACAAGTTTTGTAATCAATAAAGATGGCAGCATTGCTTTACAGGCACCAAGCTTTAAAGAAGATCTTTATTTTACTGAATACCAGGCTGAACAAAAAACTTATAAAGTTGGCACAGTCACACCAGCTTTGGAAACCATCGCCGAGATTTATCAAGGTCTGGTTTTAGCAACCCGTGATTATATTCAACGTTGTGGTTTCCCGGGCGTGATTTTAGGTTTATCGGGCGGGATTGACTCGGCATTAACCCTTGCTATCGCGGTCGATGCGATTGGGGCAGATAAAGTCCAAGCGGTGATGATGCCATATACCTATACTGCACAAATGAGTGTAGAAGATGCAGCCGCACAAGCAAAAACCATGGGTGTTACTTTCGGTATTGCTGAAATCAATCCAATCGTGAACAGTTTCATGCAAACCCTGTATCCATTCTTTGGTAACAGCCCTGCGGATGCGACTGAAGAAAACCTGCAAGCGCGTGCGCGTGGTACCTTACTGATGGGCCTGTCGAATAAATTCGGCAATCTGGTTTTATGTACCGGCAACAAATCTGAACTTGCTGTAGGTTACTGCACGCTATATGGCGACATGGTTGGTGGTTATGCGGTGCTAAAAGACGTGTATAAAACGATTGTGTTTGAACTGGCGAAATACCGCAACAGCATTTCAGAGACTCCAGTCATTCCAGAGCGTGTCATTACTCGTCCACCTTCTGCAGAACTCCGTCCAGATCAAAAAGATCAGGACTCTTTACCGGCCTACGATGTGCTTGATGCCATTCTTTATGCTTATATTGAAGAAGATATGAGCCAAGATGACATTATTGCCAAAGGCTTTGAAAAAGCCGTAGTGGAAAAAGTGATTCGCCTGGTTGATCGTAACGAATATAAACGTCGCCAAGGTGCGATTGGACCACGTATTAGTTCACGTGCATTTACCCGTGAACGCCGTTATCCAATCATGAATGGATGGACACCAGGTGTCTAAGCAGCACTTAGCCCAACAGTTTGCTCAAGCACTTATGCTTGAGCAAACCCGTTTTATTAAAAAACAATTATTAGCAGAACAAAATAATCCTTATATTGAAAAATTTGTTCATCATATTTATACCTCTTCAGATCAGATTCTTTTAAAACAAATTATTCAACTTGAATCGCTACAAGAAGTAGTACAGAAATATGCCTTTGAATTGAATCTGGGCGCTGAAATTTTAGAATTCATTGGCGTTGTCTCACAAAGAATTCATGATTTTGCCATTAACGACCATACTCAAATTAATGAACTGCTGTCTGATGAATCTTTTGAACTCTGGATGTATAAAATCCTAGAACTGGATCAATTGCGTCATTACATCCATGACAACCTGCAGCACAACCCGCAAGTCAAACATGTCAGTTTACAGCTCGCGAATCAGATTCTTGAAAGCAATACTCCATGGCTCGATCATCTGCGCAAGCTGAATACCAATCAGCATGGTTTGGGTTCTAAAATTTTGAGTTTTATTCAGGACCAGCAGCAGCATATTGAACTTAAACTTGAGCAGCAACTCGCTCAGACCCTAGTCAAACAACTAGGTCATATCATTCTGCTTCCTAATGAAGAACTGGCCGATATTGCGCTGCATTTGTGGGAAGATGTGAAGCAAAGAACGCTTAAAGAAACCTTCTCACAGTTCCAATCGATTGACTTTGAAGAATTTTTTATTCTTGTCTACGAAACCTGGCGTCAGTTAAGACAGTCTGAATACTTGCAACAGGTGGTTTTGGACGTGGTCGCAGGTTTTTATGATTATTTTGCCGAATACAACCTGCAAGAATTATTGCAGTCAGTGGGACTAGATGAAGAGGATTTACATCAAGAAGCACGACGCTTCCTACCCTTCACTCTTCAAGCACTAGAACAACAAGGATTGCTAGACGGGATTATTCAGGCGCTGATTTCATCTTTTTATGACAGCGAAACCACGCATCAATTCATTGAGCAGTATCTTCAAGAAAATTTGTAATTGTTATTCAAGGTCTGTATGTATTTCTTCATTGGATAATCAACAGACCTTTTTTTATTTCTGAGAATCAGTCCAACTTTTTTGACCCACAAAAAAAGAGACCATGCTGAGAGCATGGTCTATAAAAATGGTGGCTATGACGGGA
>NZ_DJDC01000138.1:0-8489 GCF_002430855.1 Acinetobacter sp. UBA5934
GCCCTCAGTTGAGGGCTTTTTTGTTGAGTAAGCTTTGACGCGCAGGAGATCTGTCACTGAGAAAACAAATATAAAAATGATAGATTTTAAAAAAACAGATATTTTAGAAGTAGTCAAAGTTAATGATTGAGTCAAAACTTACTGATTGAATAAAGAAAATATAGTAGATTTTAAAGTAAATTAAGCAGATAAAAATCATTATATTTCACAGTTAAAATAATGTGATATTTATCACATAAAATAATAAAAATACAAAACGAAACACAATATTTTTGTTAATCAGGTCTTTTAGTCATATATTGTGGATTAGAATATGACCATTAATAACAATGAATAAAGAATATTTTAATTATGAACTTTAAGCTCACTTTACTCTCGCTCTCTTGTGGGACTTTACTGTTTTCTACATTGTCATCCGCTGAATTGATTTATAACGACGTTGTTGATCAACAGCGTGAAAGAATTGTACCTTTAATTAAACAAGGCCAGGTCGATACTGGATTACAAAAACTCAGACAATTATTGAACCGTTATCCCAATAATCAGAAATTAATTGCGGATTTTGTCGTGACGGCCTATGAAAATAAAAAATTTGCAGAGTCCGATATTCGCTACCTTAAAGGTATAAAAAGTCAACAATTTCCAACCTATGGAAAGATATCCGTCATCAAGGCATTACGAGACTTAAAGAAATTTGAGGCTGCAGAAAACTGGGCCAAAAACTTTGCAAAAACCGATTCTAATCCGCAATGGGTCGTATGGACAGGAATATTACAAGCGGAAGCGGGTAAAAAGGCTCAGGCGAAAAAAACCCTTTCTCAAATTGATATTAATCAGGTCGAAGCAGATTATTTGGCACAGCTTTCCTATACTTACCGGATGTTGGATATGCCGGTTGAAGCTTTGAATACGGCTAATCTGGCTATCGAAAAGAGTAAGGATGTAAGTACAGAAGAACAGTATGCATTGGCATTGATGGTCAATGCTGATTATGCCAATGCTGAAAATTTCATACAAAATAGTAAATCACTCAAAGAAAATACTGACCTCAGAGCCAATGCCAAAATTAATGAATTTTCCCAGCGGATTCAAAATGCTGTGGAATATTATAAGCTTTCAATTTATCGGGGACGAAAACAGCCGTACCAGCAACTTGATGCAGTGCTGGCGGACATGGAGCAATACGAATCACAATTGCCGAACGATCCCAATTGGAGAAGACGGTTTTATTATGAATACATTTATGCTTTGAATGAGCGAAATCGCGCTGGAAAAGCTTTGGAGCAGATTCCGAAAATTGGAGTGCCTCTAGAACAAATGCCTCCTTATGTGCGTCAAGCAATTGCTGATGCCTATTTTAAAAATTTACAACCCGAAGTCGCTGAAAAAATTTATAAAAATTTATTAAATGAGAAAAACTATGCTCATTTTGAACTCTATGCAGGCTTGTATTATTCATTAATTGAACAGGAGAAATATAAGGAAGCTGATCAATTATTAAAAAACATGGATAAAGCCTTGCCTACTTTCCAATATAGTAGTGCTAAAGGGGTAGATAAAGTTACCCATGATGACCGGAGTGAGTATCTAGCTTTGGTCGGTCTGAATTATGCCTATCGTCAAGAATATGCCAAAGCAGAACAGTATTATGAAAAGTTGATTGCAAAAGCACCCAATAATGTACTTTTTCAAAATAATCGTGCACTTATTCAACTTTTGCGTGAAAACCCGCAACGCGCTGAATGGATCGTATCTCAATGGGACGGGGTAATACCTGTTGATGAAGGAATCCGAATCCGTCATTTAGAAAACGTGCGAGCTTTGGAAAATATCCAGGAATGGCGTCTCCAAAGTGATGAGCTCATGCAAATCATGCCTGAAGATACGACGGTAATCAAAAATAAAAAAGAACTTAATGACCGTAATCATGCCTCTATTCAACATCTGAGTAATTTTTCAGAAAGTGACTCTGATAACTCGGCCTTACTCAATCGTCTAAGAGGAAATCGCGAGCAGGATCATTTCACACGTATTCACAGTCCATGGTTTTTTGATAACTATCGTACTTATGTTGATCACAGTTTCCGTTCTGGTGAATATGATACGGGCACAATTGAAGATCAACGCGTAGGGTTGGGACTGGAATGGGCATCGCGTCGTAAAGCGGTGAATATTATGGTGTCTCAGAGTATAGACAATGAACAGGATCAAGAACGCTTTGGAGTCAAGGTCAATTGGTCACAATGGTTGAATGACCATTGGCAGTATGCCTTCGGATTTAATAGTCAGGCGGATATTCCATTACAGGCCATCCGAAATGGTAATGAAGGAAAATCTTATACTTTTGATTTGAATTGGCAACAGCATGAAGCTCGAAAGGCAGGTCTGGTCTATCAGTTCACCGATATTGATGATGGTAATACACGCCAAGAGGTTTCCGCATACCTTAAACAGCAGATTTTTCAGGCTCCACATCATGTTACCAGTTTGACTTTGGCAGGTTATTACGGCCAGAACAAAGATGTCATTGTGGACTATTTCAATCCTGAAGAAAGTTATAGTGCAGAGTTGAATTTACAGCATGAGTGGATTACGTGGCGTAGATATGACCGCAGTCTCACTCAAAATTTTGAAGCTACCGTTGGGACTTTTGGACAAGATAATTATTCCGCGAAGCCAATTTATAACGTTTTTTATGGACATGATTGGCAGATTTCTCGGACATGGAGTCTGAACTATGGCATAGGGTGGGGAACTCACCCTTATGATGGTGAAGATGAAGAAAAAACTTATGCAACAGTGGGCTTTAAAGGACTCTTTTAATGAAACAAGTGATGAAAATCTTACTTTCTGCTGTCATGGTAACGGTATTTGCCGTTCCAGCGACGGGTTTTGCTCAAAATATAACTAAAAATACCACTGAAATACCTGATAATTTATTTGTTACCATTACTTTTCATGATGTTCGAGATGATGTTGCGCGCCAAGGAGATCGGGACCTTTATGCAATCAGTACTAAGAATTTAGGACGCTATTTCGCCTGGTTAAAACAGGAAGGCTGGCAAACAATCAGTTTGCAAGATGTGTGGGATGCTCGGGAAAAGAAAAAGCGATTACCTAAAAAATCAGTGCTATTGAGCTTCGATGATGGAGCACTCAGTAGTTATACCCGCGTTTTCCCATTATTGAAACAGTATAAATATTTTGCTGCTTTTGCTATTCCAACGAGCTGGATTAACGGGAATACCAAAGATGCCTATGAGGCCTATGGTCAAAACAGCTTAATGAGTTGGGATCAGATGCGGGAAATGCAACGCTCAGGCCTGGTAGAGTTTGTTTCACATTCGGACAATATGCATAAGGGCATACTTGCTAATCCACAAAATAGTATGCAGCCTGCGGCAATTACACGTCAATTCTTACCAAAATATCAACGTTATGAATCAGATCAGGCCTATCAAAAGCGGGTATTGGCTGATTTGAAACAGTCAAAGAAAATTTTAGATACTGAATTAGGAACAGATACAAGGGCGATATTCTGGCCTTATGGTGCGGTGACCAAGGAAACTGAGGTGCTTGCAGCAAAGGCAGGTTTGCCTATGTCATTTAGCCTGGGCAGTATGTCCACCTTGGCTGATTCGGGACAAACCTATCAACGTGCACTGGTAATGAATAATCCAACCCCTGAAATGTTGCATGCAGAAATGCTGGATTTCTTAACTTTTGCAAGTGATATCCATAAACAGCGTAGAAGCTATATCCGTTTTGATCTGGCTGAAATGGTCAGTCCCAATAATAAAATTTTTGATCAAAAACTTGGTCAATTTTTAGATCAGGTTAGTGCATTACAAACCAATACCATTTTATTAAAAACCGTAGGGGATGAGAATGGTGATGGAAAAATAGATGTTGCCTATTTCCCCAATCGTCAATTGGGCATGCGCAAAGATTTACTCAACCGTACGGTTTGGCAGGCACGTACCCGTGTGGGTAATCGGGTATATGCTGAATTACCGATCAGTTTACAAACAAAACAGGGACTTAATTTTGCAGATTTAACTTCGGAATTAGTTAAGTATAATTCTTCAATTGAAGGCTTAATGATCGATACTGGAGATGAACTCGACTGTGCGATACAGCAAAAGACCTGGGATGCGCAATGTGCTCAAAAAATAAAGCAGGTTTTTGATATAAAAGAGCAAGCTAAAAAACAGGCAAGATATTACACCAATATCAGTAATAACTATCAAACTGTTTTGAAAATTACATTAAAGGATAAACATGTAGATGGATTAATGCCTTTGATGGAATATAGTTTAAATAATAACGATTTTCTTTATATTGAATTCGATCCGGTTAAAGATACTGGAATATTTAGAGCAATAGAAAAACAACTCGAAAAATTAAACGCTCTGCAAAAACAGTATTTAATTGTGAGTTTTACAGTAAATCAGAATGCGAAAAGAAGTGATTGGAAAGAGTATTCGCAATATTATCAAGAACTCAAAAAATTATCCGTACAAAAAATTGGAATTAATAATTATCAATTGAATGCTGGACAGCAAGTTCAAGAGCATCTTTATCAAGAACTGAGTATTAATACCAGTCCACTCACTTATCGTAATCCATATGAAAATAATACTGCGAAGGGGAGGAAGTAATGGGAGACTCCAGTTTATTGCAAATCAGTGATATATATTTTGGTTTTGCCTTTTTTTACCCATTATTTATGGCTTGGCTATGGATCGCAGGCGGAATTTGGTTCTATTTAAAACATGAACGTAGAAAATCTTCTTTACCACAGCCAAGTGAACATGGATGCAGCATTATTATTCCTTGCTTCAATGAAGAAATGCAGATTAGAGACACCATCAAATTTGCCATGCAAACTCAATATCCAGAATTTGAAGTGATTGCGGTCAATGACGGTAGCCGAGATAAAACTGCTGAAATTCTAGATGAGCTTTTGCAAAAATATCCGAAACTCAGAGTGGTTCATTTGGCTGAAAACCAAGGCAAGGCCTATGCTTTACGTGCCGGAGCAATGGTGAGTCAAAATGAATATCTGGTGTGTATAGATGGGGATGCCTTAATCCATCCGCATGCTGTGGTATGGATGATGCATCATTTAACCCATTACCCTCGGGTAGGGGCAGTCACGGGGAATCCACGTATTCTGAACCGTTCCAGTATTCTGGGTAAAATTCAGGTCGGCGAATTCTCTTCTATTATTGGATTAATTAAACGTGCACAACGCACCTATGGGCGAATCTTCACTGTTTCAGGCGCAATAGTCGGTTTTCGGAAAACGGCGCTAGACCGGATTGGATATTGGCGTGATGACATGATCACAGAGGATATCGATGTGTCATGGCGTTTACAGTTCGATCACTGGGATTTGCAATATGTCCCCAAAGCATTGTGCTACATCTATATGCCTGAAACCTTCAAGGGCCTGTGGAAACAGCGTTTGCGTTGGGCACAAGGAGGAGTAGAAGTTTTATTTGCTTATTTACCGAGTTTATTTAAGTGGAATCGACGCCGTATGTGGCCTATTGCACTGGAGTCCATTATCAGTGTGGTTTGGGCGTATGTGATGTTTGGAATTATTATCCTATATCTATATGGTCTGTTTTTTCCTTTACCTGGAGAGTGGGCAATTCAATCACTCTTTCCACAATGGTACGGGATTATTTTGGGTTTAACTTGCCTGATTCAATTCTTCGTGAGTTTATGCATTGATAAACCCTATGATAAAGCCCGCATGTTTAGAAACTATTTTTGGGTCATTTGGTATCCACTGTTCTTCTGGATTCTGACCATGTTGACAACAGTGATTGCATTACCGAAAACGATTTTCAAGACTCAAAAACGTGCACGCTGGGTAAGTCCAGATCGTGGATTTAGAGGAGCACCAGAAAATGACTAAAGTATATAAATATTATTTAATTGAAGATGAGTCAAAATTAGAGCTACCAGAGTATATAGATCAGCCCGAATATGTACGTAATAAAAGTGTGGGATACAGTTTGCAAATCGTGGGTTGGTTGGTGTTTATGTGGTTATTTATGCCGGTATTAACCATATTTTTCTGGTGGTTCGAGAGTCAAACGATTTATCAGCAACTGGTTATACAAGCTCAACCCGATAGCCAATTAAGTTTAATGAATATTGTGGTGATGATTCTAGGCTTCATTGGTGTGCTATTGCTTTGGGCAACTTATAACTGGGTTCGCTTTTCAGGTAAGGATCGTAGAAGAAATCCAGTAGCAGTCGCACTACCGCAACTTGCCAGCAGTTTTAAAGTCAATACGGCAGATATTATCAACATGCAACAAGCCAGGAATTTAACCCTTTATTATAATAATAAAGGGTTACTGGAATTCGTTGAAACTAATCACCAGTTAAAAAAGCGGATTTCAGCTTAGCAGGCTGAGGATGTTCCTGTACAAAATCATCGGGGTAATAACCAATATGTTTTACCCCATGTTTTTCTAGAAACTTGATTGTATCCACAATTTCTTCTGTAGAAAGTTTCCGATTATTTCGCCAATTCAACGCTTGAAGTTCAAAGATCGTATGGCTCAAATCTGGGTCGTATTTTTTTGAACGTTGGATAAGGTCTAAATAGAACTGTTGATGGTCATCCGCTTCTTCCATATAAGGCATCGCCATAATGGCGTTATAGTCATAATATTGATAAGTACTTGGCATGGATTGGCTAAACCAGTTTTCACTATGAGGCTCTAATACTACCGGCGCATACATATTCCGAGCAGTCAGTAGATGAGGTTGTTGCTGTTTCACGATTTTGGTAATGCCTGCTGCAAATTGATCCAGATATGCTGTTTTGAATTTTGCAAATTGTAATTGTTTGGTTTGCCGAGGTTGTTTTAATAATTGATCTGCACTAAATCCCCAAGCCTGATACGTACTTTGCGCTGGAGCCGAGCTGTCTTCATAATCGTTTAGCGTGACATCATCATGGTAAAGGACACCATCTACTATATTTGATTTGAAAAAATCCAAATAAATCTCGGAAACGTATTTAAGATTTTGCGGATCAAATGGTGAGACCCGAATATAGCCATGTTTTCCACCTTCATTATGTGAAACATAAGTCAGTTTATAACTTTTTGGAAATTCCCATGACATTAAAGGTAGCCAGGCATAAACATGCTTGACTTGGGTTTTGCTACGAATCTGGCTGACCAAAACAGGAAAAAGATTGTCTCTGGTGGGGATGTGGCGGTTTTTAAAGTACACCTGATCGGCTGAACCATTGGCATCGGGATCTGCAAAGGCTTGCAAAAAAATGGTATTCGGTTGAATCAGGTTAATCCTTTGGATCAAGCTTCGGATATTTTTTTGCTGCTGTGCTTTATCTTTATCATACACATAGTCAATATCGATATGCATAATACGCATCTGATCGATCTTGCCGGTTTTTTTGAATGGCTGCATGACTGATTTTTGTGTCATATTTTGCTGCACAATTGCATCAATAGGGTGCTGTTTGATTTGCACGAAATCTGCAGCATATGTAGAAAAGGGTAGACAGCTTAAGCTCCAATAAAGACAACGCGTAAACTTTTTTTGGTAGGCATTTTTTAAATTATTCATTGTTATGCTCGCTTGTATTAGTTATTCAATTATTAAAAATATTAATGGGTTGATAGCTTTTTTTATTTTGAAGTCATTTCGTTGCAGAGTGATCAGGCGTGTAGCAGATCATGAATCACCAGCTTTTTCATTTTAAAGATTGCGGCTTGTGCACGAGGATTCTGCTTGAGAATTTCACTCAAATTTTCAGGGTGAATTTGCCAGCTCACCCCAAACTGATCTTTACACCAGCTACATTGGCTCTCACTACCTTTTAGTGTGATGTTATTCCAGTAATAATCAATTTCGGCTTGGTCATCACATTCAATGATTAACGATGCAGCTTCATTAAATTCAAAGGGTTGGGGAATGCCACTGTCCATGGCCATCAGGGTAAAGTGATTGGCGATCACTTGGGCATGTTTCACTTGTCCGGTATATTCACCCTCGCTATATTTCAAAATGCCCTGAGTCCGAAAGCTTTTGAATAAGCTTTGATAGAAATTCAATGCAGCCTGACATTGCCCCTGATATGCACCGCAATACATCAGGGTAGGGACAATTTTTTGTTGATTGACATCCGATAACTTGCCTAAATAGAGCTGCCAGCTAAAACCATATTGGTCTTGTAACCAGCCGTAATAGTCACTCCAGTCATATTTTCCCAATGCCATTAAAGTAGAGCCGCTCTCGATCAATTGATTCCACAGGTAATCGATCTCAGTCTTGCTTTCACAAATCACCATAAAGGAAATGGAAGGATTCGGGTCAAAACCAGAACCCCCATTAATTCCTAGAAATGGCACGCCTGCAAAGTCTGCTTTTGCCGCATACTCATTTGCTTCAATCATGTGACTATGTGGAAAAATAGAGCAATACCATTCAAA
>NZ_DJDC01000042.1:0-19809 GCF_002430855.1 Acinetobacter sp. UBA5934
GTTGCAGTACTTCCTGTTTTACCCCAAATTCCAGCAGTTTTGCTGCGGTAAAGCAGGTAAAGGCATTTTCTTTACTGTCGCTTGATTTAAACACCAGATGGCGTTTGCCAAACCAGTTGCCATTCACATAAATATCGACACTGTATTCACCCGCGAGAATAGGATTGCCATATTTAAAGCGGTCAATATCAATTTTTTTAGCCTCACCAATCAGGAAAGTGGTATCGAACTCAGCTTCTTGATTGGTGGAGTTTACATCTTCCAAAGCATGCGTGGATACAGGAATGCATAACGTCAATACACCATACGCAACATAACATCGAATACGCTGCCAGTTGAAGATATGGTGTTGTTTATACATAATTTCTGCCTGTAAATGCAGGGATATCCAGCAAACTTTTGAATACTTGATTAAAGTTTAATGTTGTGCTCTACACGGCCACCAAAGTCATTGATGGTGGTAAAAGTCATTTTTTCAGTATTGGTGGTTTTTAAGACTATTTTTTCGCTACTAAAAGGTTTCAACACGAGTCCTTCAGGAAGCGTTTCAATACGCTGTGCACCTTGCTGTTGCAAAACAGAGGTCAAGGTAATATGAAAAGGCGTGGGATTCTTCACTTCAAGGGTATTGGCCTGAATCTTCCATTGTAGCTTTGTCGGTGCCTGTTCAGCATTTTCTTTCATTCCTGCAGGACGATAAAAGAATTTAATTCGTGAACGAATCGCCAACTGTAAAAAGTTATCGCTATCTTCAGCTTTTTGGTTTTTGCTGGTCGGTTTTGGTGGAATGTCTAAAACATTTAACCAGTACAGGGTTTCCTGGGTTTGATTCAACTGCGCCGCATTCGGTAATGCTGTAATTCTGAGCGATTGTCCTTTATTCGGATCGACACGAGAAATAGGCGGGGTAATCATAAACGGAACTTTGCTTTGATCGGGCGTGCTTTGGGCATCGCCATTATCAATCCAGGCTTGAACCAGCGAAGGCTTTTCCCCACTGTTACTCACTTGTAAGGTGATTTCTCTGGCATCTGAAGGGTAAATAACACGTGTGCCATGAATGATAATTTCTGCATGGGCAGCGCTGATAGGGAGTACAGCAGCAAGAACGCATTTTTTCCAAAAAGATAATTGATTAATCATTAAAGCCACCCAGTGAAAAACAAAAGAGTTAAGTTGAATATTCAACTTAACTCAGGAATTGAACCAGTACTTATTGGTAAATGATTGTATATTGAACAGAAGTTGTAACTTTACCAGCAGTAGAAGCACCAGTAGCATAGTATTCGCTATAGTAGTTCAAGTCTGCACTGCCACCTTTCGCTACGTCAACCCATTGGGAGTTCGCTTGAGCACCATTTGCACCAGCCGTAGTGATTGGAAGAAACTGGCTGTTAGAACCTAATAATTGGATTTGTACGTTCTGTGCACCTGTTGCATCTTGGTTTTTTAAACGGCCAGAGTTGACATCAACGGTTGTGCCAGGTTCAAAATAAGTGGCAACCTTGCCTTCAGAGCAGTTCGCAAGTTTAATGGTAAACGGTGTACGACCTGCAACTTGACCCGCATTTGCCAATGACTGTTTTGAAACTGTCGGTAAAGTCACCGTAAAGTCTTTGCCGCCATTATTTACAATATTACAAGTTTTATCTGTAACCAGGCCATTGATAGTGATGGTACCGTCAGCAGCGTTAGCGTTAGCGTTAGCGATAGCAAGTACAGGAACAGCAGCGATTAATGCGATTTTTTTCATGGTGTTAACTCTGTCGGAAGAAGTTTTTTTTGTTGATCAACTTGGTAGAGCAAAGATTATTCTTAAAAATAAAAAATGTAAACTGGTTCACATAAAATAAAAAAAATGCAAAACAAGATTGAAGGCCGGGAGGGCAAAAAAAATGAAAAAAACAAAACTTATTGAATGAATAATAACTAAATTAAAATAGACATTTAATTTTATTCTAAAGTAAAAGATCTAAAATATTGAGGCTAAATAATCGCTTAAATTTTTTTTGTAAATTTACAAAAAAAATTACAAAAAGGTCAAAAATGTTACAATATGCATTCAAAATGGCTTGAAATTTAACTTATGAACATTGATTTTACTGCCGATACTTACATTGTAACTGATCAATTAGCCGACACTTTGGTCTGGTTAAGCCACCATCAGGATTGTTTTGATTCGTTCAGTTATGACACTTTGACTCAAGAGCTGGTGGTTTATCACGCTAATGGCGCAGATATTATTCGTAAAGGAAATTATTTAAATGCGCGTTATGGTCTTTTGATTACTTCTCTCTAAATAAAAAAGCCCAATATGGGCTTTTTTATTTACTACTCGGTTTAACTCGCCATGGCATCGACCGAGAGTTCTTTGATCGTTGGTTTGGCTTTTTCTGCAATTAAACCCAATTTGTCAAATAACTGTTTATCCTTACCTTCACCGGCATTTGGGGTGGTAAGCAGTTTCTCGCCAGAGAAAAGCGAGTTAGCACCTGCCATAAAAGCCAGTGCCTGGTCAGCATCAGATAAAGATTCGCGACCTGCAGACAGGCGAATATAACTTTTAGGCATAATAATTCGGGCAACCGCAATGGTACGAATCCATTCAGTAATGTCCAGTTTTTCAACATCAGCAAGCGGCGTGCCTTCAATTGGTACCAGCATATTGATCGGTACAGATTCAGGGTGAATGGCTAGAGTCGCTAACTCATGCAATAAACCAATCCGGTCTTGACTGCTTTCACCTAAGCCGACAATTCCACCACTACATACTTTCATGCCGGCTTGACGGACAAAATCCAGCGTATTTAAACGGTCATCAAAAGTACGGGTACTGATCACATTGGAATAGTATTCGCGTGAGGTATCCAGATTATGGTTGTAGTAGTCGAGACCGGCATCTTTTAAACGTTCTGCCTGAGACTGATTAAGCATGCCTAACGTCATGCAGGTTTCTAGTCCTAGTGACTTCACTTCACGCACCATTTCCAGCACATACGGCATATCGCGTTCATGCGGATTACGCCATGCGGCGCCCATACAGAAGCGTGATGAACCCGAAGCAAGCGCTTCTTTGGCTTCCTGAATCACTTTATCGACAGCAATACGTTTTTCGGCTTCCAGTTTGGAGTCATAATGTGCTGACTGCGAGCAGTATTTACAATCTTCCGGGCATTTTCCGGTTTTGATGGAAAGCAGGGTGCTGACCTGAATGGTATTGGCAGCAAAATGTTCACGATGAATACGCTGTGCTTCAAAAATCAAATCTAAAAAAGGCTGGTTGTATAAATCCTGAATTTCTTCTCGTGTCCAGTCATTACGTACATTCATTAGTGAAATTCCATAATCATCTTCGTTATTGGCTTTTATCATACATAATTTATGCCAAATCCAAAGGCATAAATGACCAAAGCTCATAGTATCTAACGATTAATTTTGGTTATTTATTATAAATCTAAGATTGTAGATTTAGTTACAAACTGGACCTTTTTCTTGCAAATATCCTTGCAAAGTTTTTTTGGGATCTTATAAAAGTTGTACTGATCTTGGGGTTATATTTTTTCTAAAAGCAAAACTTTGTCATGATCTGGAAAATCAAAAATAGACCATGTACTGTTAATTTTGACCTAAAAATCAACTGGATTTAGCCAGTTGCTCGCGAATCGCCCAATCAATATGGACTTGCACAATCTCATCATGCTGGTCGCGAGACTGTCTTAAAGTTTCAATAATTTCTGTCGAAAAAGGCGCATTGCCCAGACCAATCGCGATATTACGCATAAAGCTTTGGTAACCGGTACGCCGTAGTGGGCTGCCTTCAGTATTGGCTAAAAAGGTCGGTTCATCCCAATGCCATAAATCCAGTAAACTCACCTGATCCAGACCATGTCGCGGATTAAAATCTTCAATGGTGGTTTTCTTGGCAAAACTGTTCCAGGGACAAATCAGCTGGCAATCATCACAGCCAAATACACGATTACCAATCCCACGGCGCAATTCTTCAGGAATGATGCCTTGATACTCAATGGTCAGGTAAGCAATACATTTACGTGCATCCAGCATATAAGGTTCAACAATGGCACGGGTTGGGCAAATATCCATACAAGCTGTACACGAGCCGCAGTGCTTGCTTGTAGGACCATCAAAAGGCAAATCAAGAGAGGTAAACAGTTCGCCCAAAACGAAAAATGATCCTGATTTTTTATGAATGAGCAGGGTATGTTTTCCGGTCCAGCCCATGCCGGCATTTTCAGCCAGAGACTTTTCAAAGATTGGCGCAGAATCCGCAAAGGGGCGGGATTCAAAATCTCCAACCTTTTCCCGGATTTTCGTCGCGAGGGTCTTTAAGCGACCGCGCATGGTTTTATGGTAATCACGGCCGCGGGCATAACGTGCAATGATGGCGGCATTCGGTTCATCCGGTACATAACGTGGTTTGGGTGTTTCCACCAGATAATTCATGCGTACACAGATAATGCTTTTGGTTCCCGGCACCAGCAAAGCGGGATTGGCACGTTTTTCCAGATTTTCTTGCAGAAATTTCATGTCACCGTGGTAGCCACGTTTTAAATATTCCTGAAAACGTGGCAATTCTTCTTGAGCATCCGGTTTGGCAATGACACAATCACTGAAGCCAAGTTCTAAAGCTTGCACTTTAATCCACGCTTTCAGCGCTTCAGGATCATATTGATCTAAAGGAATTTTTTGTGACAATGTGGAAGAAGCCATAATGATATAAAAAGGGAAGAATAATGCCTCAGCAAGTTTATCATAGCCGTGAAGTACAAGCATGGGAACAACGCTGGTTTGCCCAGCAAAACAGCTCTTATGCCTTAATGCAGCAAGCGGCCTGGATGATTGCGCAGCGCTTGGTTCCCATTTTTCAGCAACACAAAATCCAAAATATTGCGCTCTGTTGTGGTCAGGGCAATAATGCCGGAGATGGTTATCTCACTGCCAAATATTTAAAACAATATGGTTTTAATGTGGAAATTTACGCAGCTGAATTAGGTGTCTCTAAAGATTTACACAGCGCCCATCAAGAAGCGGTAGATGCAGAAATCAACATCTATGCAGGGTTTGCATTTCAAAAAACATATGACTGTTATGTCGATGCCCTGTTTGGTATTGGCTTAAACCGGGAACTGGATGCTGACTGGCAACAGATTATTAAAAATATCAACGTTCAAACAGGCCTGAAAATCGCCGTAGATATACCTAGTGGTTTACAGGCCAATAGCGGTCAGCCCTTACCTTGTGCCATCAAGGCAGATTACACTTTTTCCGCTCTGGGTTTAAAAGCTGGGCTGTTTACCGGTCAAGGCAAAGAGTTTGCAGGGCAGGTTGAAGTGAATTCCCTGATTCCTGTAGATACAGAACTCAAACCGCTTGCCCAGCTTTCACCCACTTCGATTTCACTGCCGCAGCGTGAGGCTTTTGGTCATAAGGGTAGTTATGGTCATGTGCTGGTGGTGGGCGGTCATCCGGATATGGGCGGGGCGGTGATGATGGCGGCGGAATCTGCTTTTAGTGCAGGTGCAGGCAAAGTCACCATTGTCTGTCATGAAAAGCATCACACTGCGATATTGGCGCGTTCACCCAATATTATGCTGCGTGACATCAATGCCTTGACCAAAGCCGAGATTCAGCAACTCCTAGATCATGTTGATAGTGTCAGTTTGGGTATGGGGCTGGGACGGGATAGCTGGTCAGAACAGCAATATTTTAAATGGTTCCCCAAGATCAATGTCGCTAAACATTTACAGGTGGTGCTAGATGCTGATGCACTGTGGTTTTTAGCCGAACATCCTGAAACATTAAAAGCAGATAGCTATGCCACACCTCATCCGGGTGAAGCAGCAAAATTGTTAGCTTGTACGGTAAAAGAAATTGAAGCTGACCGGATTGCAGCCATTCATCAACTTCAGGAAAAATATGCCGGACAATGGGTACTGAAAGGTTCTGGTAGTTTGATTCTGCAAGATCAACTCTGGATTTGTACCGCAGGCAATGCCGGTATGGGAACTGGTGGTATGGGAGATGTTTTGGCGGGTATGACTGCCAGTTTAAAGGCGCAATTTGCCGGGCAAATACAGCTGCATGAAATTGTAACCTTACATGCTTTGGCGGGAGATTGGCTGGCGGAGCAAGGCATGCGCGGTTTACAGGCTCATCATATGAATGCAGCGCTTTATCATGTGGTGAATCAGGGAAATAACAAATGAATAAGGCGATTAAACTCATTATTCAGGGCAAGGTTCAGGGTGTGGGTTATCGGCGCTGGTTTGAACAGCAGGCTTTAGAACTGGAACTCAAAGGCTATGTGAGAAATTTGCCAAGTGGGGAAGTTGAAGCTGTAATTGCAGGGCCGGCAGATCTGGTTCAAAACATGATTGAGCGTAGTCATGCTGGTCCCGCACGTGCAACAGTTTCCCGAATTGTCCAGATTGAACTTGATCAAAAGCACGATTTTAGAATATTTGAAATAGCAGATTAATTGTAAGTTTCAGAATAAAAATAATTGAGGAGCACAGCATGGAAAAATATCTGGTCGTCGCCATTGTCGTCGTGGTGTGTATTCTTCTGGTGATCTATACCCAACGGGCAGAGGGGAGTTCTTCTCAAAAATCATTGAAAGAGATTGTGCAAAAAGAATTTCCTCAATATAAAGTGATTGAAAAGAATCAAATCATTATGATTTGTGAAATCAACCATCGTAATGAGCCAGATGAACTGATTTTTATCCGAATTGATCCGAATCAGAAAAAGAATATAAGGACCTTTGGGCGCAGGGTCACCTTTACTTATAGCAAGCAACCCTCAATCAAGGAAATGCGCAAAGATTTTGCCCCTTATCTTTAAATTATTTGATATATCTTTACTAGGTTTAACGTCTTCGAACAGTGTAACGGCTACGGCCTCGTGCCATACCACCCAGCGCATTCAATACGGCCATTTTGCTCATACTGCCTGAAGCATGTGCATGACAAATGGCGGCAGCCAGAGCATCGGCGGCATCCTGCTGAGGTTTAATGCTTAAATTTAAAATCCGCATCACCATCATCTGAACCTGTTCTTTATCTGCGGCACCATAACCCACCACAGACTGTTTAATTTGGCGGGCAGTATATTCAGCCACTTGTAAATCCAGATTCACCAAAGCAGCAATGGCTGCACCACGGGCTTGTCCCAATTTCAAAGCAGAGTCCGGGTTTTGTGCCATGAATACCTGTTCAACCGCGGCTTCGGTCGGGCCATGAAATTTCACAATCCGTTCTACACCTGCAAAAATCCGTTTCAAGCGTTCAGGCATTTCCGGGGTTTCGGTACGAATGGTCCCTGCATCTACAAACGTTAATTTTTGCCCATCTTTTTCGATGATGCCGTAACCTGTTAAGCGTGAACCGGGGTCAATACCGATAATTAGTGACATGCAAACCCTTTAAAAATAAAATATCGCCCATATTGTTACATAAGCGTAGCAAAAAAGCTTGATAGTGATTAAGCAGTTAATGACTACACTTTATTCATTTTATTGAGATTAGATTAATTTTCATGAAATTATTTCTTATTGTACTGGTTGGCTTAATCCTGGAAGTTTTTGTCTGGATTGGCGTGGGTGACCTCGTTGGCAGCATGTGGTACGTATTTTTCTGGTTTGTAATTGCCTTTTTCATCGGTATGAACCTGATTCGTAAATATGCAACCGGTTTGATGCCACAAATGCAGCAAATGCAAATGGGTCAAATGCCTGGTGATCCTGCATTGACCAATAATCTGCCTAAGATTCTGGCAGGTTTTTTTCTGCTTATTCCGGGCTTGATCAGCGATGTATTGGCATTGTTAATCTTGATTCCCAGCGTACAGAATGCATTTAAAAATGTCATGATGAAAACCATGGCAAAACGCCAGCAGGCCATGATAGATAAAATGATGGGTGGCATGATGGGCAATATGAATAATATGGGCGGTGATGCTCAGAGCCAAAACCCATTTGCCGATATGATGCGTCAAATGCAAGACATGCAGCAAGGCGGTTCACAGCGCCACGATTCCAGCATTATTGATGGTGAAGCGCGTGAAGTAACACCTGATGCGAAAAAAATTGAAATGAAAGATGTGAATAAATAAATTATTGATCTTTTTGAAAGCCGAATCATGATTCGGCTTTTTTTATGTTTCGACTTTTTGTCGGCAGAACCCGGTAATTGGTACATGCAAAAAATTGAACAAACGATATAATACTGCTTTTAAAAATTTCTCCTATTTCTATGTCATTGCTTTTGACCATTTGTGCACTGCATTTTGTTGCACAGCTTAGCCCGGGACCGGATGTTTTGCTGATTGCCAAAAGCTCGGCTTCAACTTCAAGAACCAATACGCTCAAGATTATTCTGGGTATTTCTGTAGGTATTCTGGTTTGGGTAGTGCTGACCCTGATGGGATTTACTGTACTTATTCAACAGTTTCCGTGGATTCAACAGGTTTTAATGTTGGTAGGTGGATTATTTCTGGCCCGTATGGGGTGGGCTATGTTGAGCGGAGGTTTAAAAACCCTGAAGCAGCAAACCAGTTTGAATCATGATCCACAAGGCATTGTATCTGATTCTAAAAACCATTTTTTGCTGGGTTTATTTACCAATCTTTCTAACCCTAAAACACTGATTTATTTCAGCAGTGTTTTTTCACTGGCCTTAAGTTCTTCAGCTTCCAGCCATTTAAAAAACCAGCTGGCGATCATTATTCCAATACAAACCTTCTTGGTATTTACTTTACTGATGCTGATTTTGTCCATACCAAAAATTAAAACCGCCTATCAGCGTTCTGGCAGTTATATTGATATGATTTCAGGCGGATTATTTCTGATTTTTGCCATCTGGTTGTGGTATGACGCATTTGCCATGCTTTAGTTGTTTGAGGGCGTTTCATCAGACGTGGGTATAGATGGGGAAGTAGTTATGACTTCCTCATTTTTTTGTGGCTGTACATAACGGTTAGGTTTCAGGCTTGCTTCAGTATTTTCCGAACCTTGATAGCTACGACTGCGGTTAGCACGTTCGCGTAAGCCGCCTTTTTTAATCAGTTGAACCATTTGATCCTCCAAGTTATTCACTGCTATTTTAACTAAAAAAAGAGCCGGCGGGCGCAGATAAATTTAAAGCTACAGATTTAATCGTTATGGGTTTCCCATGTATTACGAATAATATCTCTGAGTGTTGTTACTGGATAAGAGTATCTTCCATTAAAAATTAATACCTTAGGTGATAGCTAAAAATATTTTTGTTGGGGTGGTTTTGACGGGTTGATCAATAGGCTTGTATCTAAAAAAAGACTGGATTAAGATTTTATTGAGACTCCAGTTCATCAGTTAAAAGGGTAGAAAATAAAAACAAAAATGGTGGGAGTATTGCTATGTTATATCAATATCATTGTGCCTGTTGTAACAAGGTTGTGGAGTCAACCGAAAAAAAATGCACAAATTGCGGTTCACATAATATAAAAAGTCCTTACGGTTTCTGGATTTTTTGTATTTTAACCTGCCTAGCAGCAGTCATGGTTTTTGCAATAGTCCATATTTATTTGCAGGACCATCAGGAAACCCCTATACAAATGTCATTATTAGAAGTTCTACAGCAGGGAGGACAAACCAAATAATGATTGATCATATAAAAAAGCCCACAAATGTGGGCTTTTTAATGAAAAAATTACAGTCCAGCAGAGGCTTTAAGTGCTTTAACCTTATCTGTTTTTTCCCAGGTAAATGCAGTGTCTGAACCTTCACGGCCAAAGTGACCATAAGCAGCAGTTTGCTTATACATCGGTTGAATCAGGTTCAACATGCGGGTAATGCCATATGGACGCAAGTCAAAGTGCTCACGAACCAATTGAATAATGAATTCTTCCGGCACTTTTGCAGTATTAAATGTATTGATTGAAATAGAGGTTGGCTCTGCAACACCGATTGCATAAGATACCTGGATTTCACATTTATCTGCCAGACCAGCAGCAACAATGTTTTTCGCAACATAACGGCCAGCATAAGCTGCTGAACGGTCCACTTTTGATGGATCTTTACCAGAGAAAGCACCACCACCGTGACGAGCCATACCACCGTAAGTATCTACAATGATTTTACGGCCTGTTAGACCACAGTCACCCACAGGACCGCCAATCACAAACATCCCGGTTGGGTTGATGTGGAATTTGGTGTCTGCATGGAACATTTCAGCAGGGATGATTTTCTTCACGATTTCTTCAATCACAGCTTCTTTAAGATTCGCTTGTGAAATTTCAGGATCGTGTTGAGTTGAAAGAACCACTGCATCTAAACGAACAGGCATACCATTTTCATAGGCAAAAGTGACCTGACTTTTCGCATCTGGACGTAACCATGGTAACGCACCATTACGGCGTAACTCAGCCTGTTTTTCCATTAAGCGGTGTGCATATGAAATTGGGGCTGGCATTAACACGTCAGTTTCACGGCTGGCATAACCAAACATTAAGCCTTGGTCGCCGGCGCCCTGATCTTCAGGTTTTTGGCGGTCAACACCCTGAGCAATTTCAGGAGACTGTTTACCAATCATGTTGATTACGGCACAGGTTGAACCATCAAAACCGAGGTCAGAATGGTGATAACCAATACCATTTACGGTTTGACGCACAATAGCTTCGAAGTCGACATTAGCCGTTGTTGTGATTTCACCCGCAAGTACTACAGCACCTGTTTTTACAAGCGTTTCACAAGCAACCCTGGCATATGGGTCTTCTTTTAAGATTGCATCCAAAATAGCATCACTGATTTGGTCAGCCATTTTATCTGGATGGCCTTCGCTTACAGATTCCGAGGTAAATACAGCGTACTCGCGCATAAGTCCTATCACAGTTAATTCAAAAGACGCAATATGTTACATCGAGTTAGACTTTTGGACTAGTTCTAGACGATAAAAATGGATGAATTTATTTCAATTCAACGACTTTTTAATTGATATGCGTATCTAAAAAGCTGATAAGTAGTCAAAATTGAGCTGGATAATTGCAATTTTGCCAAACAGGAATTTTGTTAAGTAAATATTTAATCGACGCTTGAAAAGTATTTCTGGGTTTGACCGCAAATTATTCTAAATATTTATAAAAGTGTTTTATAAATTTAAAAATGATAAATATTAAATGTTTACATTAGGTTTTTTAACAAGCTTTGAACTACGCAAAGTTTAATACAATTAAATTGAATAAAGGAAAGGCGAGGGAAAAGTTAAAGTTAACCAGTATTAAAATTTTCATTTAGTTAAATCTAAAGTGAATTTAATTCATTTTTTAGCTTTTTAAACCTTTCTTTATAGCTTGGCAGGGTTAAAATTTAATTTAGCTTGAGATCGCCTTGAAAATTTGTCAAAGAACAAGAAAAAAATGATTATGTGAAAGATGAATAACTTTGAATGATCTACTCAATAACCAAAATGCAGCAGAATAATCGTTAAAATGTCATATATAAGTTTTAAATTGAATAAGTCAAGGTATTTACACTTGAGTTAAGTACCTGCAAATGCTGTGAAATTGAACGCTGTCTGCATTTAAATATGTCTAGTCACGAATAAATAGTGAAATGTTGAGTATTAGGCTTTACCCCTTGCTGTTTTTTTAAGACAATATAGCCAGCTTTGAATTTTCCTATTCATCATCTTCTTTAAACGATTTAGTTGGACTCTGACCTATGACAACCCCGCTTAACGAACGTCGTATTGCAAACGCAATTCGTGTATTGGCAATGGATGCTGTGCAAAAAGCAAATTCAGGACATCCAGGTGCTCCAATGGGGATGGCAGACATCGCTGATGTCGTTTGGCGCGAATTTTTAAATCATAACCCACAAAACCCGCAATGGGCGAACCGTGACCGTTTTGTATTGTCTAATGGCCATGGCTCTATGTTGCAATATGCGTTATTGCATTTGACCGGTTATGATCTTTCTATTGAAGATTTAAAATCTTTCCGTCAGTTGCATTCTAAAACACCAGGTCACCCTGAATTGGGTTATGCACCGGGTATTGAAACCACAACTGGTCCATTGGGTCAGGGTATTGCCAATGCTGTTGGTTTTGCACTTGCTGAGAAAACTTTAGCTGCACAATTCAACAAAGATGATATTCAGGTTGTTGACCATTTCACTTACTGTTTCTTAGGGGATGGTTGCTTAATGGAAGGTGTTTCTCACGAAGCATGTTCATTGGCGGGTACTTTGGGTCTAGGTAAACTGATTGCTTACTATGATGACAACGGCATCTCAATTGACGGTGAAGTAGAAGGCTGGTTCTCTGACGATACAGAACAACGGTTCCATGCGTATGGCTGGCAAGTAATTAAAGTTGATGGTCACGATAGCGATGCTTTACGTGCTGCAACTTTAGAGGCTAAAGCTGAAACTGCTAAACCAACGCTTATTATCTGTAAAACAGTAATTGGTTTGGGTTCACCAAACAAACAAGGTAAAGAAGATTGCCACGGTGCGCCGTTAGGTAATGACGAAATCGTATTGACTCGTGAAGCTTTAGGCTGGTCAGACGAAGCATTTGTAATTCCTGCTGATGTATATGCAGCTTGGGATGCCAAAGAAAAAGGTTCACAAGCTGAAGCAGCATGGAATGAAACTTTCACCGCTTATGCAGCGAAATATCCAACAGAAGCAGCTGAATTAAAACGCCGTCTTTCTGGTGATCTTCCAGCTGACTTCGTAGCGAAAGCCGATGCTTATATTGCAGAAGTAAATGCAAAAGCAGAAACCATTGCTACACGTAAAGCAAGCCAGAATACTTTACATGCACTTGTACCTTCTTTACCGGAAGTGCTTGGCGGTTCTGCTGACTTGGCGGGTTCAAACCTGACTTTATGGAAAGGTGCGCAAGGCATTCAGGACAATCCGGCCGGTAACTATGTTCACTATGGCGTACGTGAATTTGGTATGACTGCAATTGCCAACGGTGTTGCGCTTCATGGTGGTTTCATTCCTTACGTAGCAACATTCCTGATGTTCATGGAATATGCACGTAATGCAGTACGTATGTCTGCACTGATGAA
Source organism: Acinetobacter sp. UBA5934 (assembly GCF_002430855.1). Classification (NCBI taxonomy): domain Bacteria; kingdom Pseudomonadati; phylum Pseudomonadota; class Gammaproteobacteria; order Moraxellales; family Moraxellaceae; genus Acinetobacter; species Acinetobacter sp. UBA5934. Next base: position 13,075 of record NZ_DJDC01000042.1, read on the forward strand.
ACAACGTGTGATTCATGTCTATACCCATGATTCAATCGGTCTGGGTGAAGATGGTCCTACACATCAACCAGTTGAACAAATTGCCTCTTTACGCGGTACACCAAACTTAAATACTTGGCGCCCATGTGACACCGTTGAAGCTGCAATTTCCTGGAAATCTGCTTTAATGCGTTCAGAAGGTCCAACAGCGTTGATCTTCTCTCGTCAAAACTTGCCATTCCAGACTCGTACAGCAGCTCAAATTGCTGACGTAGCAAAAGGTGGTTATGTATTGGCTGAAGAAAAAGGCGAATTGAAAGCAATCATCATTGCGACTGGTTCTGAAGTTTCATTGGCAATGGAAGCTTATGCACAGCTTGAAGGCGTGCGTGTAGTGTCTATGCCATGTGCTGAAGAATTTGTGAAACAGGACGCAGCTTACCGTGAAGCCGTTCTTCCATCTCATATTCGTGCACGTGTTGCGGTAGAAGCGGCGCATGTAGATTACTGGTGGAAATTTGTTGGTCTAGACGGTCGCGTGATCGGCATGACCACTTATGGTGAATCTGCACCTGCAAAAGATCTGTTCCAGTTCTTCGGTATTACCACTGAAGCAGTGGTTGCAGCAGTGAAAGAAATTACAGCTTAATCACTTTCGGTTAACTGTTTAAAAAGACGTCCCAGTACAGGGACGTCTTTTTATTTTTTACAATAACGATATTTCAACGAATGATTAAAGATGAAGGTTTAAAATTTAGTCATTCATTGAAGTATTCAGCATCAAGGGCAGTACGCTGCCAGAGTGAGGAAAATATGAGCCTTTATGATCAGATTAATGATGAAATTGTCCTGATGGATGCGGGCGAACAGAAGTGGATCGGTCAAGACTTACCGCTAGAAAGCATGATGGCTGTTGAGCTGTTATTGCAAGACTTGCAAGAAAATAAAGTGATTAAAATTCGCCGTAAAAATCATGAAAAGCATACCGGGATGAAACAGATAGACCGAATTCTGGTTGAAAAGTTATAAAGATGACCTGTCTTTATAAGCCCCAACTGGGGCTTTAATTATTTGGACAAGTTACAATAAGCTGTTATAAGTCGCTCGGTTTTCAAGGCTTTTATAATGATTAAGATAAAATGTATATTTTTGTATTAAATCATTAAGTAATGAATAAAAAGGCTATAAATACATAAATTTGGAAATTAGATTTTTAAATAATTTTTAAGATTATCAATATATTAAAAGTTGAGGTGATATCGTTGCATAAATTTATCTTAATAACGTCTTGATTGTTCTATTCTTGCAACATATCGTCTTATCTGTATCAGTGAATTAAAATAAGAAAGGTATACACTAATAACCATTCCAAAGCGAGATAACAACACATGAATTTAAAAGCAATAACTTTAGGTCTGGCGGTTGCATCAGTGGCGACTTTATCTGTAGCAAAACCGGTTGCCTATCAAATTGATCCTGGTCATAGCGCAACAGTTTTTTCTTGGAGTCACTTTGGTTTTTCTACACCTTCTGCCAACTTTTCTGACATTCAAGGTACCATTAATGTCGATAATGAAAAACCTGCCAATTCATCAGTAAATGTTAACATTCCAGTATCAAGCATCAATACCAATGTAAAAGCACTGGATGACCATATTAAGACAGCCGAATTTTTCGATGCTGCGAAATATCCGAACATTACTTTTAAAAGCACTAAAGTTCAGGCTTTAGGTAAAAACAAATACAAAATCACTGGTGATTTAACCGTGAAAGGTGTAACGAAACCTGTAGTTCTAGATGCAGTTTTAAATAAACAGGGCGTGCATCCAATGACCAAATTGCAAACGGTTGGTTTTAATGCAACCACTTCATTTAACCGTTCAGCCTTTGGTATAGGCGCTTATGTTCCAAATGTGGGTGATAAAATTACTGTGAATATCACCACTGAAGCATCTGTTCCTGCGAAAAAATAAGTACGAATGAACTTATAAAAAAAAGCACCATTGATGGTGCTTTTTTGTTTCCGTAGTTTCATTTTAAAGTGTGATTAAATTGCGGCAATCTGTTTCAGATAGCTTTGTAATACGGCTTGGGCCTGTGTTTCTAAGATAGCCGCATATGCTTCATTGTCAGCCCGTAAAGAAGGGATGTTGATATTGGCTTTACGTAATTCACAAGTATGACCGATTAACCATTTTTCCAGGCTGTCTGCTGCAACCTCGATATGGAATTGCAAAGCCAGAATATTCTTACCGACTGAAAAAGCCTGATTCGGATAAATTTCTGAACTGGCCAATAATTCAGCCTGTTCAGGCAAATCAAAGGTATCGCCATGCCAGTGTAATACCGCAGTATCCGTTAAAGGGTTAAGCGGGTTATTTTCAGCACTGGAAAGACTGAGTTTACTCCAGCCAATTTCTTTTTCATGACCTGCATAGACTTTTGCACCTAAAGCATGGGCAATCAGTTGAGCACCTAGACAGATACCCAGCGTAGGTAAATTATTCTCTAAACGTACTTTGAGTAAGTCTATTTCTTGTTGTAAGAATGGATAATCATCCGTTTCATAAACACCAATCGGGCCACCTAAAATAATGGTTAAGCCTTTATGTTGCATAGCCTTGGTTAAATCATCGATACCCGCTTCAAAATAACGCACCCGAAAGCCAAGTTGATAAAACACATCTTCTAGTGCGCCCAAGTCTTCAAAGGCAAGATGTTGAATGGCATAAATGGTGTCTGGAAAATCTGGAGATAAAGTCATCATGCTATTTTTTAAGGTATTTGGAATAAGAGCAATTTAGCCTGAATATCGAGAAAAATGAAGATTTCTGCGTTGCTTCTTTGCTATTTAAAACAAAAAAGCGAACCGAAGTTCGCTTTTTTATGCGCTATATTGTTTTATGTTTAGAAGAAGCCAGCAGGTTTGGTTGAATAGCTCACCAGCAGGTTTTTGGTTTGTTGATAATGGTCCAGCATCATCTTGTGGTTTTCACGTCCAATACCGGATTTTTTATAACCCCCGAATGCCGCATGCGCAGGATAGATGTGATAACAGTTAGTCCATACACGACCGGCCTGAATGGCACGACCAGCACGGTAAGAGGTATGTGCCGAACGAGACCAGACACCGGCACCTAAACCATAAATAGTGTCGTTGGCAATTTTGATCGCATCATCAAAGTCTTTAAAGGTGGTAACAGCAAGTACAGGTCCAAAAATTTCTTCCTGGAAAGTTCTCATGTCATTGGTGCCTTTGAAAATGGTTGGTTCAATGTAGAAACCTTGACCCACTTCACAACGTTCACCGCCACCGGTTAATATTTCAGCGCCTTCTGCACGACCTGTGGCAATACAGCCCAAGATTTTATCTTGCTGCTCTTGTGATGCCTGAGCGCCAATCATGGTTTCAGTATCTAGCGGATGGCCAGTTTTAATGCGCTTAACCCGTTCAACCGCTTTCTCTAAGAACTTATCGGCAATACTTTCCTGAATCAAGGCACGAGAAGGACAGGTACAAATTTCCCCCTGATTAAGGGCAAACATGACAAAACCTTCTAATGCTTTATCTAAATAATCATCATCTTGATCCATGACATCTTCAAAGAAAAGGTTCGGTGACTTACCGCCTAATTCAAGCGTGACCGGAATAATGTTTTCAGTGGCATATTGCATGATTTGCTGGCCGACTGAAGTCGAACCGGTAAAGGCAATTTTGGCAATACGTGGATTGGTTGCCAGTGGACGACCCACTTCAATTCCGTAACCATTGACAATATTTAATACACCTTCAGGAATCAGGTCCTGAATCAGTTCAACCAGAACCAGAATACTGACCGGGGTTTGTTCAGCCGGTTTTAAAACAATACAGTTACCCGCAGCCAATGCCGGTGCCAATTTCCAGGTCGCCATTAAAATAGGGAAGTTCCAGGGAATAATTTGTCCCACTACACCTAAAGGTTCATGAAAATGGTAGGCAATGGTGTCTTCATCAATTTCTGAAATGCCGCCTTCCTGGGCGCGGATACAGCCAGCAAAGTAGCGGAAATGGTCAATCGCCAAAGGAATATCTGCCGCCAGCGTCTCGCGGATCGGTTTGCCGTTATCCCAGGTTTCAGCCACCGCCAAAAGCTCCAGATTGGCTTCTAAACGGTCGGCAATTTTTAACAGCATATTCGAGCGGGTGGTCGGCGAGGACTTATTCCATTGTTCTTTGGCCTTATGCGCTGCATCGAGTGCCAATTCAATATCTTCAACACTTGAGCGCGGAACTTTGGTAAATACTTTACCGTCGACAGGAGAAATATTGTCAAAATATTCACCCTTTACCGGGGCGACCCATTGACCGCCAATAAAGTTTTCATATTGGGCTTTAAACTGAACTTTTGAACCATCTTGATTAGGATCGGCATAACGCATATGAATTTTCCTTTGCTTATTTTAGTGTTTTAAACCGCATCTACAGCTTTGGTATAAGGTACTTTTGTACATTATTTGATTAGCATACAGGGAATAAGGTTGGAGAAAGGTTGGAGACAAGAAGGTTTACAATCTTTCCAAACAGTCTTAAAAATAACGATTACAGTGGATGTAAGTCATGAATTGTTGCGAGAATAAGGAATGATGAATAAGCAAAGTTTGATGCAAAAAAGACATGAAATTGAGCAATTTAGGCAAAGTAGCAGTCTTTCTCCATTGCATGCGGAACAGTTGGGACAAAGTATTGTCAGTTCCTGGCAACGCTCAACTTCTGCTGAAATTCCCAAAGATCGTGCAGCGGCGCCCTTAGTTCATTTACAAAAAGAAACCTATCCCAGTGCTTTGGAACATGCTTTGCAGCATTGTGCACAAGACTTAAAACATATTGCAGAGCAATCTTCCATGGTGCTGGCGGTTGGAGATATTGGCAGTACCATTATCTGGACAGCGTCGAGTCCACAAATGCAAAGTGCGGCGGAAAGTGTACATTTTATTGAAGGCGGGCAGTGGCGCGAGGAACTAGTCGGAACCAATGCTCTGGCTTTATCCTTGAAAACCCAACAATCCAGTTGTGTATTTTCCAATGAGCATTACATGTCCTCCATTCATGATTGGGTCTGCTATGCCGCACCGATTATTGATCCTTATTCAAAACAGGTTTTAGGCGTCATTGACCTATCCACCACTTGGCAAAAGCACAACAGTTTGGGATTGCTTGCTGCTGAACGCTGTGCTTCGATTATTCAATCTGCATTACTGGAATATCAAAAGCAGCGCTTGTTTATCCGGGCTTTTTCCGTGCCACAAGTGTTGTTTAATGGCAAAGTCTTGGTGCTCACCCCGCGGCAAATTGAAATTTTGACCATTTTGGCGCTATGTCCGCAAGGCTTAAGTTTGGACAGTTTACATCAGGCTTTGTATGGTGAACGCAAAGTCAGCATCGGCACACTTAAAGCGGAAATGTCACAATTGCGCGATATTTTAGGCGGTATGCTCGGATCCAGGCCTTACCGTTTACTGGCACATGTCGAGGCTGATTTTTTACTCACCGAGCAATCTCTAGATGCCGGTTATATCGATTCTGCCTTAAAACTATGCACCGGAGTTTTTCTGGCAAAAACGGAAAGTCCTTTTTTATGTGCCTGGCGCAATTGTCTGGAATCCCGTTTAAGTGATGCTATTTTTAAGGCCAACGAAACCGATGTTTTACTGAAACATGTGGCGCATTTTCCAGAAGCAATTGATGCAGTGGAACGTTTAATTGAACTGATGCCCAAGACGCATCCTGCGCATCAAACCTTGCTAAAATTTAAAGATAATTAAGGCCAATATTACGTCATTATCTTTATAAACCTTTCTGCTTTAACCATTCAAACAGCTGTTGATAGACATTTTCGCGCACCGATTTTTCTGACAGCACCAAGTCATGTAAACCATTTTTTATTTCTTTGATGGTGACATCGCCTTTCATTTTTCTGGCATATTTGTCGATATGTTTGACATCCAGAATCACATCACTAGTTTGTGCATATTTATGCCATTTTTTCGGATTTTTGGTTTGATGCGAATGCATGACTAAAGCAGGAATACTTAAGCTCACCCCTTGATGAATTTCTTTTTGCGCTTCATAAATGGCCCTTACAAAACTCAAGTGAACCATCGGATAAGTCTTTTGTTTCCATTCCAGATTAAAATCCCATTCTCCCTTTAAACTGCTGTGCAAACTGGTTGCATACCATTTGTTCAATTCGCTGGGGAATTTTAAATCCGGGCAAATTTTACCGACGCGACTTAAGTTTGGCAGGCCCAGTTTTTTCTTGATCGGATTCATATTAAAGTCATAAAAGGGACTATTCACCCAAAGCGCTTTAATTAAAGGATGATCGGGATGATGGGCGGCATAAAGTGTTGTGGTGAGGCCACCTGTCGAATGTCCACAAAGCAGTACTGCATCATGGCCTTCTGCACCAATAATGTCTAAGGCTTGAGTAATTTCTGCATCATATTCAGCAATTTCACGTACGTTATAATATTTTTGATGAGGCAGATGCGAGCGGCCATATTTACGTAAATCCAACGCATAAAAATCAAAACCTTGCTGATTAAAACGCTCTGCCATTTCAGTCTGGAAAAAATAATCAATAAAGCCGTGAATATAGAGGACAGCTTTAGAGGTGGGCTGGTCTGTCTTTTTGCGGATCAGTGTGGCAACTACTGTGCCTTCAGTATCTGGCGGGAATTCTAAAGTGGCCTGTTCATAACCTTCACCTAGAATGT
>NZ_DJDC01000162.1:0-7037 GCF_002430855.1 Acinetobacter sp. UBA5934
CAACTTTCGGGGTGCAGATTAAATCTGCTGGGTTTTTATGTCTAATCATAGTCAAAAGAGGTAAAAACGAATTCAAATTTATTTAGAAGAATGATGATACAACCCTGTAAATACCATACCCTGCGACAAGCATTAAAATTGCAGCGCACATACCCAGTAATTTCGAATAGCAGCGTGACTGGGATAATTTATTAAAAGAAAAATACACTATAGATAAGGTTGCGAAATCTAAAATAATCCAACTCAGGGTTAATAACCACAGACTCATATCCAGATGCGAGGTCACCGTGACAAATTGCGGAAAAAATGACGCAAAGAAAATAATATCCTTGGGATTGGAAATACCCACCAGAAAACCGGTTTTGAATCCGCCTTGAACCGGTTTTAAATATAATCCTGCATCAGCCTGACCAGCCCATACTTCCTTGAGCAAACCAAAGCCCAGATAGGCAATATATAGACAACCCAATAACTGAATTGCATTCAACCAGTTTTCATTCACAACCAGTAGCCCCTTTAAGGTCAGAACTGATAACCCAATTAAAATCAGCGAGGCAAAATTTGTTCCAAATATGGTTCTAAGTGCAGCAGAATAACCACCGCGCAGACCTGCACTTGCCACCAAAAGCATCACTGGACCAGGCGTAGCAATCATCACAATGACAGCCAAACAATACAGCACATATTCAGTCACATTCATCCTTGACTCTTTTTACATTTAACCCGCATATAAAAAAAGGACTTACTCGTCCTCTTCATCTAAATTCAATAAATGTTGGCTCATGCCATCGGCTCGCAAGAAAGCCAAATCATAACTGGCCTTGGCCAAGGCCAGCACACGATGTTCAAACTCATCCCAAAGCGGGCGGACGTGCTTATAGTGAATGCCTAAACCGCTATGATCAGTGAGATGACGATTTTTTTCACAAAGTTTCAGTGCATGGTACAACTTACGCCCGGCAGTAGCATCCTCTCGCAAACGGATGCGTTTAGATAAAATGAAGGTTTCGACTTGTGCCAGATTGGCATGAGGTAGCATGGGTACCAGAATTTGATTCAACTGTGCATCCAGGCGTTGCCAGACCACAGTATGTTGCTCTGTTGTATAAGTATTCCATTGAATCACTTCATGATTAAAACGACGGCAACCCCGACATACCGAATCACCAAACACGGTAGAGCAACGCCCTGCACATGGAGTCAAAGAGGCAATTCGACGATCAGTATTCAAAATAAACTCCGAAATTCAACAACATTCAGGTCCAAAGAATTGAGACCATCTTCTGATTTAATATGAAATAAGCATAGGCATCATACATCCCGGCACAGCAAATTAAAAACCATATTTTGCGAAGGGTTTTCTCGCTAATTTTGACAATTCAAGGTAAAATATGCGCCTTAAATTTTGTCCTATTTTAAATACATTTGGAGTATTCCATGAACGCTACTGTAGAACAGCTTGCACCTGTAGAACAGCAAGCGACCACTGACTGGGTTGTTGCCGCACTTTATCAATTCAAAGAAGTTCAAGATCCTGCCAATCTTCAACAACGCCTTCTTGATTTGGTAAAAACCATCAATCTTTGTGGAACTCTAATTGTAGCGGGTGAAGGCATTAACGGCACTGTAGCCGGAGACCGTGCAGCCATTGATACCATTCATCAATTTCTGCTGAATGAAGGCTTTAACGCAATGGAATATAAAGAGTCACACAGCGCTGACAAACCATTTCGTAAAATGAAAATCAAACTGAAAAAAGAAATTGTGACCCTAGGCGTTGAAGTAAAACCGCGTGATTTAGTGGGTCACTATCTAGATCCAAAAGAATGGAACGAACTGATTGCACGTGATGATGTCATCTTGATTGATACACGTAACGACTACGAATATAAAGCCGGTACTTTTAAAGGCGCAATTGATCCTAAAACTGAAACCTTCCGTGAATTCCCGGAATATGTTAAACAAAATCTTGAACAGCATAAAGACAAGAAAATTGCCATGTTCTGTACAGGCGGTATTCGTTGTGAAAAATCTACCTCATTATTGCTTCAAGAAGGCTTTAATGAGGTGTATCACTTAAAAGGTGGTATTTTAAAATACCTGGAAGAAACCCCTACTGAAGAAAGCATGTGGGAAGGTGAATGTTTTGTATTTGATGGCCGTACTGCTGTTACGCATGGTGTAGAAGAAGGTCAAAATATTAAGTGTCATGCTTGTGGCTGGCCTTTGCTTCCTGAAGAAGCTGAACTTCCAAGCTATGAACACGGTGTATCGTGCAAATACTGCATCGACAAAACGACCGAGAAACAAAAAGCCGGTTTCCGTATGCGTCAGTCGCAAATTGCAGCCGCTAAACGCAAACGCCTGTAATCTAAATGCATGATAAAAGCCCTCATTTGAGGGCTTTTTATTTACCGCAAATAAACAATAAATAAAAAAAGATCACCAATTTTTACCATAAAGGTATGTTAAGTCACAAATAATCTGATATTCTGAGATAAAAATTAAAACAACCATGTAACTTATTAATTTTTAACGTGAAATATTCAACATATAGCATGAAAAAGTAACATGAAAAAGGAGCTAAATTATGTCAAGAACAATTAGTCGTTCAGCCGCTTCTACACAACGTTTCCACTTGGTTCGTGAAAAAAATCTTCAAAAAGTAGAACAAATCAAACACGCCTTAGAACAAGAATCTCATCTTTTTATAGTGATCATGGGTGCTGTTATTGGCAGTATTTTTTCCATATTCATTGCATATCATCTTACGCCTAATTTTATAGAATACGCCCTACTCAGTGTGATTCCTTTTGCACTCGCCTATAGTTTAAGAAAAGTTTATATCCATACTCTGATTCATAGCCAGGAATAATCCGGACTGATTACCTGGCTACACTTTACCCTAAATCTAATAAACTTTAGGATGGTGTAAATATCACGATTATTTTTATAACTTTATGAATCTGACAGACTGGATTATCTCCATCATGGAACAACTGGGCTATCTCGGTATTGCCCTACTGATGTTTCTTGACAACGTATTTCCGCCTATTCCCTCTGAAATCATCATGCCCTCGGCTGGCTATTCTGCATCACAAGGTCAGCTTATATTATTTGGGGTAATTATTGCTGGCTGTTTAGGTTCACTGCTCGCTGCAGCTTTTCTGTATTGGATTGGCTATCAATTCAAACATGAAAGCATTTTTCGCTTTATAGATCGTTACGGCAAGTATTTGTTTATCAAGACCCAAGATGTAAAAAAATCACTGGACTGGTTTGAACACTATGGCCATCGTATCGTATTCTTTGGCCGTATGATTCCAGCTGTACGTTCTCTGATTAGTATTCCCGCAGGCATGAGCCGTATGCCTTTTTGGAAATTTATGTTTTACAGCGGCTTAGGTACTATTATCTGGACCACTTTTTTGGCCTATGTCGGATTTTATTTTGGTGAAAACCAGCAGCTCATGCAGCAAATTTTCAGTAAAGTCAGTTATGTGATTATTGCCATCGTAATCATCATTATTGGTTGGGTTGTATACCGTAGACAGCAGCGCAAAAATCGCTCATCCTGAGTGAAGGCTATCTTCAGGAGACTAAGACAATGTCGCATTATCTTAAATATTTTGCTGTTGTTTATAGTATGGTCTTAATCCTGTTAGTAATTATCTTGATTTATGCTTTAAAACTCGATGCCATTACCTTGCTGCCTGGACTAATCGCTTGTGCTTTCCTAAGTGCCAGACATTTTGTCGAAAAAGAATAACGCTTACCGAATGCCAAAGAAAGAAATACTCTGGTGTGGGGATCAACTGTAGTCGCCATGACCATTGGTTTTATCGTAATGCTGGTCTTAATTGTAATGCATCCACGTGCTGAAGAAATTTTGATGACTATAGGTTATGCTGGAAGATATCTGAATTCATTGCTGGTTGCAGCTGCCATTGCCCTACATGGCCTGATTTTCCATATCGCTTACAATGGTTATGCTCGATATACTCTCAATAAGCACAAGTTTGAATAAATACAAATCAGGTCTACTGATGAATTTGCCTGATCCACTCTAAACATAAAAATTCAAGCTTAAAAAAAGCACCATAAGGTGCTTTTTTTATTTAACGAATGAATTTGCTGTGTAATCCATGAGCCGCGATTGTACGGCTCAAAATGTGACATTACGCTGGCGTGTGATACATTAAATAAAGTTCATTTAAATTATCTGGAATTTCTTCAGCAATTTCATCCATAAGCTGACCGTTGCGGCGGAAAGATTCCATTTGTGGATCTTCTTCATCCACACCACTGAAGACCATCATCGGTAAAGTTAAATCTACCAGTTGCTCTTCATGTTCAGGCGTGAACCAGGCTTCTTCGTTTAAGAACATGGCATCGACAAAGCCAACACTCCAGTCGCCTAAACTTGAATCCACATCTGCTTCTTCAATTTCAAAAGGAAATTCAATTCCTTCTTCATTAGCCAGGCTTTGACGAATCGATTCTAACCATGCTTTTACTTGCGCAATAATTTCAGCAGGTACTTTCTTTTGATTGTTGTCAAAAAGTTCATCCAACCATTTATCGAATTTCGGACCAACCGCAATTGCACATAAAAAGCCATGAGTAGCCGGGAAATCTAGACCATATTCATTTTGGTCGCCATCTAGATATTCGCTCAAAAGGTCTAAATCTAAAGCACTCATTTAAAATCCAGTTTTGTAAAATAACTACGGCATAGCATAGCATTTTAGCCCGCTATACAGAATCCTATTTTAGCCTTCTTCATCATCAAAATCGTCGTCATCATCCAGATCATAATCGAAATCTTTCAGCTCACGCTCTAAACGACGTTGTGCGAGAAGGTCATCAATGAGACGACGTTTTTCTAACGACTCTTTAGCACTAATTTTGCTTGATACTTCATCAAAACTAACATCATCATCACTGTAGCTATCATCTAGTTCAAAATCTGTAGAAGACACTAAAACTACCTCATGGTGAAAAAAAGTGAATGGGTCTAGGCGCTATTTATCGTGCTTATGCGCTGTTGTCAAGTTTTTTTATTTTTTTATCCTAGAAATACGATTTAATCTTGTTTTTTACCTCTAAAATTGTGTATTTATGAACACCTAGAATTTTTATCATGCCGTATAAAGAAAACGCAGAATATTTTCAAAGCAAAGCCTCACGGACTTGAAAAAAAAAATTCCACCCCAATATTGAAAACAATTGTTAAATCAAATTCATATTTTAAATGAGAGTTGAACAATCAATATTCAAAACAATTTTAAGCGAATTGTGCTATCATGCACGGTTTTTCACTGCCACAGATTCAACGAAGAGTAAGCAAAGATGAGCGATATGACTTCCCCTACTTCGCAAGTAGCGGCTCTGATTAGCCGAGGCAAAGAGCAAGGTTACCTAACTTACGCTGAGGTTAACGATCATCTCCCAGACTCGATCACGGAAAGCGAACAGATTGAAGACATCATTCAGATGCTTCAAGACGTGGGTATTCCTGTGCATGAACGTGCACCTGAATCTGATGACACCATGTTTGATGGATCTAGCGCTGAAGCAACCGATGAAGTTGCCGAGGAAGAAGCCGCGGCTGTTCTTGCCTCAGTTGAAAGTGAACCTGGTCGTACCACCGATCCCGTACGTATGTACATGCGTGAAATGGGAACGGTTGAACTGTTAACGCGCGAAGGCGAAATTAGCATTGCTAAACGTATTGAAGAAGGTATTCGTGACGTTCTTCATTCTATTGCCTATTGGCCAAATGCTGTTGAAGTTGTATTAAAAGAATATAACGATGTCACTGAAGGTGAACGTCGTCTTGCTGATATTTTATCGGGTTATTTGGACCCTGAATCTGATGAAGAAATTCCAGAAGTTTTAGAAGATGAAGCTGAAATCGAAGAAGATGAAGAAGCAACGTCTAAAACCACCAAAGATGTAAAACTGGATGATGATGACGAAGAAGAATCTGAAAGTGATGATGATTCTGAAGGTGAATCAGGTCCTGATCCAGAAATTGCACGTGTACGCTTTGCTGAACTGGAAGAAGCATGGAAAGTGACTAAAGCTGCCATTGCAGAACATGGCCGTAACAGCAAACAAGCTGAAGAAGCGCTTGAAGCACTTGCAACCGTGTTTATGATGTTCAAATTTACTCCACGTTTATTTGACATCATTTCTGAAATGATTCGTGGTACTCATGAACAGATTCGTACTTCTGAACGTGAAGTAATGCGTTATGCAGTACGTCGTGGCCGTATGGATCGTACTCAATTCCGTACTTCTTTCCCGGGTCAGGAATCAAATCCAGCCTGGTTAGATGAGCAAATTGCCAAAGCACCTGTCGAGCAAAAAACTTATCTAGAAAAAGTACGTCCAGATGTATTGGCATTCCAGCAAAAGATTGCCGACATCGAAAAAGAATTGGGCTTGAATGTTAAGGACATTAAAGACATTTCTAAACGTATGGCAGTCGGTGAAGCGAAAGCTCGTCGTGCCAAGAAAGAAATGGTTGAAGCCAACTTGCGTCTGGTTATTTCGATTGCGAAAAAATATACCAACCGTGGCTTGCAATTCCTTGACTTGATCCAAGAAGGTAACATCGGTTTGATGAAAGCCGTAGACAAGTTTGAATACCGTCGTGGTTATAAATTCTCGACCTATGCAACTTGGTGGATTCGTCAGGCAATTACCCGTTCGATTGCCGATCAGGCACGTACCATTCGTATTCCGGTACACATGATTGAAACCATTAACAAGATCAACCGTGTATCTCGTCAATTGCTTCAAGAAATGGGCCGTGAACCGACTCCTGAAGAATTGGGCGAACGTCTGGAGATGGATGAAGTTAAAGTTCGTAAAGTGCTTAAAATTGCCAAAGAGCCGATTTCTATGGAAACGCCGATTGGTGATGATGAAGATTCGCATTTGGGCGACTTCATTGAAGATGGCAACATCACTTCTCCGATTGATGCTGCAACTTCAGAAGGCTTAAAAGAAGCGACTCGCGAAGTACT
>NZ_DJDC01000084.1:0-16129 GCF_002430855.1 Acinetobacter sp. UBA5934
AGGCGCTTTATAAAGCGCCTTTTATATAGGGATAAGCATTGTTCAATAAGATACTTTGGGCAGCGGTATTGGGATGAACCAGATCGGCCTGCATCAGGTTTTTCTTGCCGGCTATACCTTCTAAAAAGAATGGCAGCAATTGCACATTATGCTGCTGACTGACAATTTTATAATTTTTTTCAAAGGCCTTGCTATAGGCAGTTCCGTAATTGGGCGGAATTTTCATTCCAAAAAGCACTACCTTGGCTTTAGTTTTTTGACTTTGCTGGATTAAGGTCGCCAGGTTTTTTTGAATCAACAGGGGCGGCTGACCGCGTAAACCATCATTTCCGCCCAGTTCAATCACCACAATATGCGGCTTATAGGTTTGCAGCAATTTCGGTAAACGTGCCACAGCACCACTGGTGGTTTCGCCACTGACACTGGCATTGACCACTTTATGCTGTTTCGGATACTGTTGGTCTAGACGTTTCTGTAATAATGCTACCCAGCCTTGCTGTGCCTGTATGCCATAACCCGCACTAATACTGTCACCCACGATCATAATGGTTTTCGCAGATGCCATGACTGGAGTAAGACCCAGGCTAAGCACGGCCAAGCAAGGAAATACAAGAGTTTTCAGATTGCGATTTTGCATATAGGGATTTTATGACCTACGTTAATAGCGACCATTCCATCATGCCACAAGTGATTATTTCTGCACAGCAGCTGACGCAAAAGATAAAATTTGCCCAAAAAGAGCTGAGCATTTTTGAAAATTTAAGCTTTGATATTTATCGTGGTGAACAGGTCGCAATTACCGGACGTTCAGGCTCAGGTAAATCGACCTTGCTGGGCATTCTGGCTACACTGGATCAGGCCAGTTCAGGCAAACTGGTCGTATGTGGTGAATCAATTGCAGAGTTAAACGAAGAACAACGTGCGCTGGTGCGCTTAAAAAATATTGGTTTTGTGTTCCAGTCCTTTCAGCTGTTACCGCACTTAACGGCGGTTGAAAATGTGATGTTACCGCTACGTTTGCAGCAGAATTTTAACTTTGCCGCAGCTGAAAAAAAGGGCTTGGCCTTGCTGAAAAAAGTCGGCCTGGAACGTCAGGCCATGCAAACGCCTAAAGTCCTGTCTGGTGGGGAACAACAGCGGGTAGCGATTGCCCGTGCCTTAATTAGCGATCCGCAAATTATTTTTGCCGATGAACCAACCGGTAATCTGGATGCGCAAACGGCCAAGGAAATTGAACAACTGCTGTTTCAGCTGAATCGTGAATTTGGTACCACGCTGGTGCTGGTGACCCATGATTCGACATTAGCCGAGCAATGCCAACGACATTTTGAACTGCGCGATGGTCATTTCATAGAACATGGTCAGAGAGAGGGCTGAAATGAATCCGTTATTTCGGCCATTGCTGACGCAAAGCTTTAAAAGTACGGGCGTTTATCTACTGATCATTGCCTTGACCCTTGCGATTAGTGCCACCACTGCGCTGAAATTTAGCAATGAGCAGATCCAAAATGCCGTAGCTTTACAGGCCGCAGAAATGCTGGCAGGGGATCTGGTATTGACAGACAATCAGCCGCTTGAGAAAAAGTGGCTTAATCAAGCCAAGCAATTCAAACTGCGACAATCCCAAGTCATTGCATTCGGTTCAATGGCACATACCCAAGACCAGTTTGTCATGGTAAATGTCAAAGCGATCGATCAGGCATTTCCCTTACGCGGGGAGCTTCAGGTGCTGCCACAGGTGAAAACCATCCAGTCCGGTGAAGTGTGGATGAGTCCGCGTGCCATGGATTTATTGCATGTTAAATTGGGTGATAGGGTCAATATCGCGGACGGACAGTTTAAGGTCACGGCAAAAATTGTGCATGATTCCAATCAGGAAATGGGTTTTTCCGGTTTTTCACCGACGGTGATTATTTCCCGTAATGATGTTGCCAAAACCAATGCCATTCAGGTCGGCAGCCGTGCCGAGTATCGCTTGTTAATGGCGGGAGAGCCACAGCAGACCAAACAGTTTGAACAAAATTTTAAGCAACAGCAGCAAGGCATGTTGCCGAAAACCGCACAAGATACGCAAATATTTGATGAGCAGAATAGCCTCCGGTTAAGAAATGCCAGCGAAAGCAATACCCGTTTAATGAAGCCGATTGCCAATCTGGATACCTTTCTGCAGCTGAGCAATATCTTGACTATTTTGCTGTGCGGGATTGCGATTGCCCTGACTAGCCAGCGCTATGTGCAACAAAATCAGGACAATATCGCATTGATGCGTTGCATCGGTGCAACACGCAGGCAGATTCTCAATGCCTATCTCAGCTTGCTGGCTGTGGTCTTGCTGGTGGCCATGCTGATTGGCAGTCTGATGGGTGTCGCTTTGGGCTACGGTTTGCTGCAATTAATGCTGCAACTGATTCCAAATTTGCAGATTGCATTTTCTGCAGGAGCAATGCTGCTGGGTCCATTACCGGTGGCCATGCTGACCAGTGCCGTGGTGCTATTGGGATTTATTGTTCCTAGTTTATGGCAATTACTCAATACCCCGCCAATTCGTGTCATTCGCCAGCAGGAAAAATCGGTGCAATCGATGCTGTGGATGTTAGTGATGGGCACAGCCAGCTTGACGCTGTTTAGTATTGTGCTGACAGAAAATCTCGTGCTTACCGCCTGGGTGATGGGGGCGATTATTCTGCTGTGTACGGTACTCTATCTAATGATCTGGGGCTGTTTAAAATTCATCAAAAACCTGAAAGGGGTGATTTCAGCCTATGTACGTGTGCCTTATCAAACGGCTTTTCAAATTACTGCTCTGGCACTCGGCCTGAGTCTGATGACTGTATTGACTGTGTTGCGGACAGATTTGCTGGAACGTTGGCAACAGCAATTGCCGGAAGGGACACCGAATCAGTTTGTGTATGGTTTGCCACCTTTTGATATGCCTGCATTTAAAGCCCAGATTAAACAACACGGCTGGCCAAGTACGCCTTTATATCCCAATATTCGTGGCCGATTGGTAGCGAAGAATGATCAGCCTTTTGCAGCAGAACTGGTGAAAAACAATAATTCTTTACGCCGTGAACTGAATTTAACTCAGACCACAGAATATCCTACCGATAATATCATCGTGCAGGGCACAGCAGCGTTGAAACATCCCGGTGAGATGTCGGTTGAAGCCAAAACTGCCGCAGAGCTGGGCATTAAAATTGGCGATCGTTTAACCTTTAGTCTGCCTGAAGGTCAGATTCAGGCCAAAGTAGTGAACTTGCGTAGTGTGGAATGGGAAAGCTTTAGTCCTAATTTTTTCTTTATTTTTGCACCCAAAACTATGGATGAAAATGCGGGTAGCTATTTAGGCAGTTTTTATGTGCCTGAACAAGATAAAAACCAGATGGTCGCGGTGATTCAGCAATTTTCAAACACCGTGTTTATTGATGTCAGCCTGATTCTGGATGAAGTCAAACGCCTGGTAAATGTACTGGTGCAAATTGTCACCATTCTAGCTCTGTTGGTCAGTGTTTCGGGTGTTCTCGTGTTAATAGCCTGTTTAAACCTGTTGATGGACGAACGTAAACGTGAAGTGGCTTTGCTGCGTTCATTCGGCAGCTCGAAACAAAAGCTTAAACAGATGATGACTTTAGAAATTGGCTTTATGGGCTTCATGGCAGGAATCGTATCCTGCCTGTTTGCGGAAGTGATCAGTGCTATTGCCAGTTATAAAATGAATCTGCTGATTCAGGCACATTGGCAAATCTGGCTGATTTTACCCATACTCATGACGGTGCTGTGTGCCCTGATTGGTCGTTATCGTTTGAGTTATCTCAGTGATATTCCTCCACTGCAAAGCTTATGCGAGATGAATCAATAGTAGATTCATCTTCAATAAGTAAAAGTCAGAGTATTAAAAATGCAGTTGTGCCCGCATGGCGGCCAATATTTGCCGCCAAACCGGTTCCAGAATCTGGACTTGCTGCATGCAGTAAGCATACAGAAGATAACAGCTGATTATGCCTACAGCCATGCCTACTACAAAAGCCAAATTCGGCTTATGTATTCTTTGTCCCACATACCAAATCGCTGTGAGTATGGCACCCATCAACATGCCGCCAATATGTGCGGCATTGTTTATTCCAGCCATGGTAAAACCGATCAATAAATTGATGCCCATAATCATCAGCAAGGTTTTTTTATCTAAAATAAAACGCTGCTTTGGTAATGCAGGTAATAAGGATAAAACAGTCAATGCACTACCAATCCCCATCACGGCACCTGATGCACCGGCACTAACGGTAGGAAGAAGTGTAGGGTCATTGCTTTGCAAGAGTTCAAAGGTATTCTGAATATCGATGAAACCGCTAAGTAAACTGCCCATCAGACCGGCAAGAATATAAAGACCCAAATAATAGAAACGGCCAAAAAGCTGTTCGGCCACACTACCAAAAATATACAATGCCCACATGTTTAGCATTAAATGGATTAAGCCAAAATGAAAAAACATGCTGCTAAACAGGCGGATGGGTTCCTCTAAAAAGGTTAAAGGTGCATAATCAGCTCCCCAGTGAATAGCATCGACCAGACTGGGAGCCGTAATATTGACACCGCTCAGGACTTGCCAGAGAAATAAACCGACATTGATGGCAATAAAAACTGCCGTCAACCACCAAAGATGAACTTCAGGTTTGGTTCGAATGGGGGGAGGAGAAAGTTTGGACATGCTATTCTTTTATAATCTTTGCTATATTCAGCTTCAAGCTTAGCACGAAAAAAACAGATTTTTGGAGTAACTTACTGACATGAAAGCTTTTATTGTTCGTAGTTTGTTAATACTTGTCAGTCTGGTACTTTTGGTTCAACTTTGGATTTTTTCAAGTTTGCTGTGGTGGCGAACCCATCCGGTGGATACTACCATGATGATGCGGCTGGATTACTGGTCCGAACCTTCAAAACCGATTAAACATGAATGGCGTGATTATGATCAGATTAGTGATTATATGAAACATGCCGTAGTTGCAGCGGAAGATGGAAAATTTTTGCAGCACAAGGGTTTTGACTGGGAGGGCATGCAATTTGCCCTGGAACGTAACAAAGACAAGGGCAAAGTGGTTGCAGGCGGTTCAACCATTTCCCAGCAATTGGCGAAGAACCTGTTTTTATACAATAAGCGTTCTTTCCTGCGTAAGGGACAAGAAGCGGTTGCGACCTGGATGATGGAGCGGATGTGGTCCAAACAACACATTCTGGAAGTCTATCTCAACTCGGTAGAATTTGGTGACAATATCTATGGCATAGAAGCCGCTACCCAGCATTATTTTGGCAAAAGTGCGCGAAGCCTGAGTCGTGAACAAGCGGCATTTTTAGCAGCCATTTTACCTAATCCTAAATATTATCAAGATCATCGTAATGATAGAAAACTGCAATATCGCAAACGCATGATTCAAAAATATATGCGTTATAGCAATATTCCCTAATTTAGCATTTATTTTCAAAAAGCCCGCTGATAAGGGCTTTTTTTTATGAAATTGTCATAATTTTGAAGCATACTTATGAAGATACGGACTACTTTCGAACACTCATAGGTTAAGTATGAATACGGCTGCTAATACGACTCCGGCGCAAATAGAATATGCATATAATGATCGCTACATTAATCGTGAGCTTTCTATTCTCGATTTCCATTTGCGGGTATTGGAACAAGCCGTCGATCCTTTACATCCTTTGCTTGAACGGATGAATTTCCTGCTCATTTTTTCCCGTAATTTGGATGAATTTTTTGAAATTCGTGTTGCCGGAATGATGGAGCAACTGGATTTAGGCAATGAAAGCCATAGTCCGGATGGTTTAACCCCTAAACAGGTGCTGGACAGCATTTCCAAAACTGCCCATGAGGCAATTGATCGCCAATACCGTATTTTAAATGAAGAAATTTTGCCTAAACTGCGTGAAGAAGATATTTGCTTTTTGCGCCGTGGGGAATTAACACCTGCCCAATCGGCTTGGGTGAAAAAATATTTTCAGGAACAGGTGGCTCCTGTACTGACCCCAATCAGTCTTGATCCCGCACATCCTTTCCCGCGTCTAGTCAATAAAAGCCTCAACTTTATTGTGACTCTGGAAGGTAAGGATGCTTTTGGCCGTCAGATTGATCTGGCGGTGGTGCCTGCACCGCGTTCATTACCTCGCGTGGTACGTTTACCGGATGAACTCACTGGGGGTAAAGAGCATCATGTGATGCTGTCCGCGATTATTCATGAGCATGTTTCAGACCTGTTCCCGGGCATGACCGCGACAGGCTGTTACCAGTTCCGTGTCACCCGAAATGCCGATCTGGCCTTAAATGAAGATGTGGAAGACCTGGCTAAAGCCTTAAAAGGGGAATTAAACTCGCGTCGTTTTGGTCGTGCGGTGCGTCTCGAAGTGACCCATAATTGCCCGAAACATATCTATGAATATTTACTGGATGAATTCGATCTAGATCAAGAGCAACTATATAAGGTGGATGGTCCGGTCAATCTGGCGCGTTTGTTGTCCAATTTTAAGCGTCCACATTTACGCTATGATTCACATACGCCTATTATTCCAAAAGTGCTGAAAAAGTCAGAAAATATTTTTTCTGCCATGCAGAAGCAGGATATTTTACTTCATCATCCCTTTGAATCATTTGCTCCAGTGATTAATTTGCTTCGTGAAGCTGCACGTGATCCGCAAGTTTTAGCCATCAAGCAAACGCTGTATCGTAGTGGCCCGGATTCTGAAATTGTCCAGGTATTGGCGGAAGCTGCACGTAATGGCAAGGAAGTGACGGCCGTCATTGAACTGCGTGCCCGTTTTGATGAAGAATCCAATATCGCTGTGGCCAATGTGCTGCAAGAAGCAGGCGCAGTGGTGGTCTACGGTATTGTCGGTTATAAGACCCATGCCAAAATGATTTTAGTGGTGCGCCGTGAAAACAATAAACTTGTGCGCTATGTGCATTTAGGAACGGGTAACTACCATGCCGGTAATGCTCGTATTTATACCGATTATGGGTTGCTGACCACGGATAAAGAGCTGTGTGAAGATGTGCATCGTATTTTCCAAGAGCTGACCGGTATGGGCAAAATGGCAAAACTGAAAAAGTTATTGCATGCACCTTTTACCCTGCATGCGCAGCTGGTTAATTTTATTGATGATGAAATTGCCACTGCCAAAGCAGGTAAGCCCGCGCAAATTATCGTGAAGGTCAATGCCCTTACCGAAAAGCAACTAATCAATAAATTATATGAAGCCTCTCAAGCGGGTGTGAAAATTGATCTGATTATTCGTTCCATCTGCTGCTTACGTCCCGGTTTGCCGGGTTTGTCTGAAAATATTCGGGTACGTTCCATTGTAGGACGTTTTCTGGAACATACCCGAGTTTATTATTTTAGCAATAATGGCGATGCACGCATTTATTGTTCAAGTGCAGACTGGATGGATCGCAACCTGTTTAACCGTGTCGAAGCATGTTTCCCGATTGAAGATGCTGCGCTAAAAAAACGCATTTACCAGCAAGGTTTACTCACCTATTTAAAGGATAATCAGCAAGCGTGGTTACTGCAAAGTGACGGCACCTGGTTACGTGCCCAAGTGGCTGATGGCCAAGAAGCACATAATGCACAGCGTATATTATTAGAGACAATCAAATAATTTAAAATCAGTATTCATCATATTAAATAAAGGAGTCTTCGGACTCCTTTATTGCAATTTTTCCTAATAAATCATCATCCATTTAAAAAATTAGTGTTGTAAGCTAGCAATTTTTTTATAGGTGTTTTTAATATTGCCTTCAATTTTATACAGTGGAATATCGGTCTGATCTGCCACTTGCTGTGAATTTAGGCCTGTCGATATCAGATTTAAAATTTCATATTCAATCGTGGTGAATGCAAGCGCGATTTTATTTTCAATCGTTTCAACCTGACGAGACAAAATATATTGGGCTAAATCGTGATGGATCGGAGCACCGCCACGCAGAATGCTTTTAATATTGTTAATTATTTCTATATCAGTATGATGATGAAAAACATAGCCTTGCGCACCTGATTGAATAGCATCAAAGAGTAAGCCTGTTTGCTGTTGAGCGAGTATTGCAATCACATAGCTATCTGGATGGATGTGTTTGAGCTTTTTTATAAAGTTCAGCTTTGCTATGGGGGCTATTTCTACATCAATAAAAATCAGGTTCGGCAAATGCTGTTGCAACCACGATTCGGCTTCGGCAAGATTTTCGGTGCTCATGATTAATCCTTTCGGATAGCCTAAGTTGATTAGGATCATTTTTAAGTGATCATTAAAAACGTGTCGATCGTCTACCATCATGATAGGAACGGGTAATATTAGTTCACCCACAAGGCGGTGCTCACACTGATTTGGTATTTTATCGTGTTAATTTGCTTTAAAATCCACGCCACGCCTATCCCTGAAACTAGTGAATTTATAAAATTTAAGTAAAACTAAGTATATGTAGGGTAAACGATATTTACATAAAAATTATTATGTTTTGAGTGAGTTGTTTTTGGATTTCTTTTTTGTTGAGAATATATTCTTTTTTTTTATAACAGATAAAAAATACCTAATTATAGGGATATTCACGAGAACTTTAACCAATTAATATGATGGCGGTTTTTATAAGTTTAACTTACTAATACTGCTCCAATTTTGAGGATGATAATATTTCAGGGGCCATCCAGGTTTTAGAAATATTTTTACCTTTCATAGCTTATTCGGGTGGATAAGCTATTTTTTTCACTTTAATTTTTATAATTGAGTCATAGAATACCCATTATCAGGGATATAAAGTACTCGCATCGTCGTCAAAAAAATTCTCACTTCCTGCGGTTTTTGCGGTTAAGAAGTAAGCAATTTATTGAAGATCGGTTTCTCAGTTCATCCATATGAGATTGTCCATTTGCTTCAAATCAGGTTTATCCGGGTGTTAAACTTTTTTTATGAAAAAAATAAAGCATTCCATTAAAATATTGAAACTGCTTATTTTAATCGGATCATAAAAAAAAGGAGCCGCAGCTCCTTTTAATCAATTGAATCTTTTAATGAAGATTCTGCGTGATTTTTTGCAAAATTTGCAATAGCACATCAAATTCACTTTGCAGTGGCGTACTTTTACGTGTCACTAAGGCGAGAGTACGACTAGGCGCCGCCTCGATCGATTTAACCACTAAATCTGAATTGGCTTTGATCATATTGGTATGAATGGCAATTTCAGGAAGCAAGGTAAAGCCCAAGTCTGAAGAAACCATTTCTACCAGTGTCGGCAATGAACTAGCTTTTAAACGATGATCATTTTTACGCTCGCCAATTGGACATGCACTTAATACATGGTTGCGTAAGCAATGACCTTCTTCCAGTAATACCAAGCGAGATAAATCCAGATCATCTAAACTGCGGGCATTCTGGGCATTCTGGTCAGCTTTATGGTAAACCAGATACAGATTTTCTTTTGCAATTTCAGCAATTTTTAAGCCACGGGTGTCAAAAGGTAAGGCCAACACGATCATGTCCAAATTACCATGTTCGAGTTTTTCAACAATTTTTTCACTTTGTGCTTCGTGCAGGTGCAGCTGAATTTTAGGCAGCTGTTTATGCACTTCATCAAGAAGTTGCGACAAAATAAAAGGTGCAATTGTAGGAATAACGCCTAAATGTAAGTCACCCGTTAAAGGTTCGCTCATTTCACGACTTAAACGCATCAGGTCTTGCGCATCTGCCAATAGAACACGGGCTCGAGCAACAACCTGTTCGCCAAGCGGAGTTAAACGCACATTTTGGCGATCGCGCTCAACCAGTACTCCACCTAATAAACGCTCTAACTCCATGATCCCGCCTGACAAAGTCGACTGGGTCACAAATGAACGGCGCGCAGCTTCAGTAAAATGCAGCGTTTCAGACAGTGTAACGAGGTATGACAGCTGTCTTAAGGATGGTAATGCAGCCATAGTGTCCTAATGTTTTGATTTAAAGTGATCAGCAAATAACCCGCTTAGATATGGAATAAAATGCGGTGGGATATCATGCCCCATTCCATCAATTAATTCAAACTTCGCATCAGTAATTGCCTTTGCAACTGCTTTGCCATGACTCGGTGGCAATAAACGATCACGAGAGCCATGTACCACGAGGGTAGGTTGCTGAATTTGCTTACCCAATTGTAGCAAAGAACCTGTACATAATATTGCTAAAAACTGTTGAAGTACACCCGCTGGATAATAACTTCGTTGATATAATTTGCGTGCCGTCTGAATAATTTCTAGTTGATTGATATATCCTGGAGAACCAATAATGTTAAATACCTTAACGCTATGGTTGACAATGCCTTCTTCGTCGGTCGAGTCGGGTCTGCCAATCAGGCTAAACAGCTGCTTGGGAAATGGTGGGGGTAACAGCGGCTGATTGTTACTGGTAAACATTAAGCCCAAGTTACTGACTTTCTGTGGATGTTTGGCTGCCAGAATCTGTGCAATCATGCCGCCCATGGAAGCACCAATCACCGAAACCTGTTCCAGGCCCAAACGGTCAATCAGCAGTGCGGCATCTTCCGCCATGTCATACAGGTTATACGGTGCGCCCTGATTCTGTAAGCCTAAGGCAAAACGTCCCATCAGTTTCAAGGTATTGAGACGCGGACCGGAATGACGGATTTTTGAAGACAGGCCAATATCTCGGTTATCAAAACGAATCACACGATAACCTTGGTCAATCAGCGATTTACAGAAAAAATCAGGCCAAAACAGCATTTGCGCACCCAAACCCATAATCAGCATGATTGCAGGGTGTTCAGGATTTCCGCCCATTTCCACATGAAGTTCCACACCATTGCCTAAATTGACTTTGGTTTCATGCATAAAAGAGGTGTATGGAGAGCCGGTGAAATCGAGTGCGCTATTCATTATTGTTTTCCTGAAAAAAGGACATTTTGCTGAAAAAATGTCCTGGGTATTAAAACCTTAAACCGCAGCCGGAATCAAGTCAGGTACCAGTTTAGTTAGACTTAAACGTTGTTTTGCTGCGGTTGCGCCCAATAAAACAAAACCACGCAAGGTATTTTCACTATCGAGCGCCTTGGCAATCATGCCATCTTCCAGCTCTTCAGTTTCCCAGTTTACATCCACGTCCACAGGTGCAGGAAGCACGGTCAAGGGAGCAGCAGGCGTTTTAACGGCAACCGGCATTGCGGGATAATGCACATGCGTTTGTTCACCATTTAGAGTTTTCGCCAAAGCACGTGCTTGTTGCATGATCGGCATGACATAAGGCAACAACAAACCATTGACTTCAGCACAGTCGCCAATCGCATAAATATCAGGCTGGTTGGTTTCCAGATGACTATTGGTCAAAATACCGCGACTACAATGAATATCAGCAGCTTTAGCCAATTCAAGATTTGGGTGTAAACCAATCGCAGAAAGCACAATATCCGCAACCACAGACTGACCATTGGCCAGAGTGATTAAATAATCGCCATTTTCAACTTTGATGACTTTTTCGACGGTGGTGCCCAGTACAAAGTGAATACCGGTGTCTTCCAGTTTTTCCTGAAAAGAAGCCGCTACATGTGCAGGAATTAAACGTCCCAAAGGTTGAGGAGCCAAATCAATCACGGTGACTTGATGTTCTGTATTTTGCAGGTCATTAGCAAATTCACAGCCAATCAGACCGGCACCGAGAATCACCACGCGTTTATCTTGATTCTGCGCCAGGTTTTTACGGAATGCCTTGTAGTCATCCAGATTATTGACCACATGAATGTCATCACTGCCATCGCCAGCAATCGCTACACGCACCGGATGAGCACCTACTGCTAGAACCAGCTTTGAGTAGGGCTGCGTCGTTTGTTGACCCTCTTTTTCTAAAATCAGCTGATGCTCGGCAGCTTGAATTTCTTTAACCCAAGTGAGAGCTTCAATACGCATGTTCAGTTGGGTTGCCATTTTAGATGCATCACCCAAGGCAATCTGTTCAGGTACCTTGTTGCCAGCTAACGCATTTGAAAGCGTTGGCTTGGCATAGTTTACCGCATCATCTGCACAGATCATGACCAGCTCATGCTCGGGATTAAGCTTGCGAAATTCACGTGCTGCGGTATAACCGGCCATACCCGAACCAATGATGACGATAGGATGCATATTATTCTCCAAACTGTTTTCTATAAGACGTAAAAAAAGACCATTCACTATGGTCTTTAATATCAAAAATTAGATTTCTACCATTTCAAAATCAACTTTTGATACACCACAGTCCGGGCAGGTCCAGTCATCCGGGATATCTTCCCATTTGGTACCAGCAACAATACCATCTTGTGGCCAACCTTCAGCTTCGTCATAAATCCATCCACAAACGATGCATTGATATTTCTTCATTTGAATCTCCAAAACACTGACTTTTCAATAATATGCAGCCAGTAAAATTTTATATACCGCATGACTCTATTGATATGTCTTTTGATGTACATATTCAAGCAAATTTTTACGCAGTTCTAGTCTTAATGTAAAGTAAATATCGGAGTTTAAGAGCAGAAATTGAAACCAGAATTGCTTAGCAGGACAAAACTTGTCTTTAAAACATGAAAATAAGCAAAATTGATGAATAGCAATTTATCACCAAGTTCTAAATATTGCTAAAAACAGGCCCTGGATTACAGCGGGTTATAAGTAACGAGACAGTTTTTTTAGACGAAGGTCGTGCAGAATAAAAAGAACCGATCTGTTAATTTATAATGGCATTCATATATAACTATTTTTATTAGATAAGTGAATGCAATAAAATCATAAACTTATGTATTTTTAACTCTTAATATGGGATTTTAAAAGTGTCTGCTGACTGGTCATGGAACTTATAAAGCGTTAAAATTCACTCATTCTCCCTTAAATATCTTTCTCCCCATGAGCAATCTGTCTACAACTTTGTGGTCTAACATTCGTACTGTCCAAGATTTCCCTAAACCAGGTATCTGCTTTTTCGACCTGACTCCATTATTCATGGAAAATATTGAATTATTAACTGAGGCTTTAATTGCCAGTATTCCTGCTGAAAAATTGGCAGAAGTCGACAGTTTTGTTGCGGTTGAAGCACGCGGTTTTGTGCTGGCAAGTTTGTTGGCGCAGCGTTTGGGCAAAGGTTTATTGCTGGTCCGTAAAGCAGGTAAATTACCGCCACCGGTAGTAGGTGTGGGTTATAGCCTGGAATACGGTATGGACCGTTTGGAAATGTCGGCAGATGTTCAAGCGCAAAAAATTATTATTGTGGATGACGTGTTAGCCACTGGCGGTACGCTAAAAGCTGTAAAACAGCTGGTAGATAAATGCAACCACCAGGTATTGGGTGCAAGCATTTTCTTGGATTTACCAGATTTGCATAGTGATTTAGGCTTAGAGGTTTGGTCTGTATTAGATGACAAATCACAGCCAGAACAAAATGTGGCTTAATTAAGCACAGATGAAAAAAGCCTTGGCATGACCAGGGCTTTTTTATTTTTTCAGAAAATGGGTCTGCATATGCAGAAGCAGCTCATTGATATTTTCTGGACTGGCTAAACGGTGATGTCCACCTTCCATAGCCTGAACCTGCATATAAGGTTCGAGTTGCTGTTGTACCGCGTACATATCCAGCTCTTCATCCCCGAGTTCCAGATAGGCAATTTGCGCAATCTCGTGTTCCAGATCATCCTCACCAATAGGAGGGTAATCTTCACGAAAATCTGGACTCAAACTGGGATTGGCAATAATCGCCGGAATTTTACATAGCACTGACATTTTCAGCGCCCAGTAAGCGCCTAAGCTATGGCCAATCAAGATTTCCGGCTGAATTTTGGCAATAATTTCCTGATAAAAACTCGCGACGGTTTGAAAATTCAGGTTGCGATAATCTACGTCGATACAATATTTATGATCGGCATCAATGGCATGAAATCTGGTCGATTCACGCGAAGAATCGAGTCCATGTAAAAACAGGATTTTTAAAGGGCATGTCGTCATTTTTTTAGTTCATACTTTCTTTATTCACAAAGATAGAAACAGCCGAATAGATTACTTTTCAACTATTTTTCTTGATTTCATTGTAAGTCACTTGACGGAACAAAGAAGTTAGCTTTTGGTCTAAGATGTATTTGAGATGCAGCAAATAAACTACATTGCAAAACAATTTTTTTTATAAAAAATAAAGGATTATTAGCAAAAAATGTTCAAACCGCTAGGCAATAACAAAATCTGGCGATGATGTAAAAAATGATTTCGCTACTGTCATAAAGAGCAAATCGCAGAGTTGGCCCCACTATGAAAAAATTAGATTATAGAAAAATTAAGTTATGAAATTTTGATTGAAGCCTCTCCTCAAAAAGTCTGTCAAGTGTTATGGGACCGGAATAGTTATAAGCAATGGATACAGCAAAAGAATATTGGGAAATGACGGAAAACGGATTTAAAAGGGCTTTGAGATGGTTAAACAGCTTGCCTAAGCTTAGCCAGATGAAATAAAGCAAGGCGTTTTTAGCAAATCAGTGCATTTGTATGGCAATTAGACATTCGAAATTTGCACTAAATCTGCTATGCTATGCAACTTCCGTTTTTTACACATATTTGAGGCAGAGATGACGCAACATAACGCTCAATCGACTTCTGAACAACACATTTCCGAAAACGATTTAATTGCACAGCGTCATGCCAAGTTAAAGCAGATTCAAGACCAAGCAAAAGAAACTGGTGTTAGCCCATGGCCAAATGCGTTTAAGCGTGAGCACTATGCACAAGATTTACAAGACCAATTCGCTGAAAAATCTAAAGAAGAAATTGAAGCTGGTGAAAAATTTTATGTAAAAGTTGCTGGTCGTGTGATGTTGAACCGTGGGTCATTCATCGTGATTCAGGACATGACTGGACGTATTCAACTTTATGTTGCACGTAAAGAACTTGCACCTGAAGTACTGGAAACCATCAAGAGCCTAGACCTGGGTGACATTATTGCCGTTGAAGGTTATATCGGTCGTTCTGGTAAGGGTGACCTGTATGTTCATATTGAAAAATTTGAACTTTTAACCAAGTCACTGCGTCCACTTCCAGACAAATTCCATGGCCTAACCGATACCGAAGTTAAATACCGTAAACGTTACCTGGATTTAATCGTAAACGAAGAAACACGTAAAACCTTTGAAATTCGTGCCAAAGTGGTTTCAGGTATTCGTAACTATTTAAGCAATGAACGCTTCATGGAAGTGGAAACACCGATGATGCATGTGATTCCAGGTGGTGCTTCTGCGCGTCCATTTGAAACACATCACAATGCCTTGGACATGCCATTGTTCCTGCGTATTGCACCTGAGCTTTACTTGAAACGTCTGGTGGTTGGTGGTTTTGAGCGTGTATTTGAAATTAACCGTAACTTCCGTAACGAAGGTGTTTCTACTCGTCATAACCCTGAATTCACTATGATCGAATTCTACCAGGCGTATGCAGATTACAAAGACCTGATGGAATTGACTGAACAAATGCTGGAAAAACTGGCAATTGATATTCTAGGTACCACTGATGTGCCTTATGGCGATGAAGTCTTTAACTTCAAAGGGCCATTCAAGAAAATTTCAATGTTTGATGCCATTCTTGAGCACAATCCACAGTTCACTCCAGAAAATGTCAATGACCGTGAGTTCCTGGCGAAATTTATTCAGGAAGAACTGAAAGAACAGGTAAAACCAGGTTTTGGTCTGGGTAAACTGCAAACAATCGTATTTGAAGAAACGGTAGAAACTCAACTACGTCAGCCTACATTCGTGACTGAATATCCAGCAGAAACTTCACCATTAGCACGCCGTAATGATCAAAACCCGCATATTACAGACCGTTTTGAATTCTTTATCGGTGGTCGTGAACTGGCAAATGGTTTCTCGGAATTAAATGACCCGATTGATCAGGCTGAACGCTTCCAGGCGCAGGTCGCTGAGAAAGATGCGGGTGATGATGAAGCAATGCACTATGATGCTGACTTTATTGAAGCCTTGGAATATGGTCTGCCTCCTACAGCAGGTGAAGGAATCGGTATTGACCGTCTGGTGATGATCTTTGCGAATGCTCCAAGTATCCGTGATGTAATCTTATTCCCGCATATGCGTCATAAA
>NZ_DJDC01000195.1:0-10478 GCF_002430855.1 Acinetobacter sp. UBA5934
CATGCTGCCAGGCCAGAGTCATTAAATGATCTGCACTTTGTTCAATCGGACACAGCTTGGGATTCAGCAAAGCTAAAGGATTGCCGGAACCTCCAGAAAGAGGAGCTGACTGGTCATAGATCATCACTTGATGGCCACGCTGAGCAAATGCCCAGGCACAGCTTAAACCTGCGATTCCTGCGCCAATAATCGCTATCTGGCGCTGTTTAAAAATCGCGGCGCGTAGCTCAGTTTTTTTTTCAGTGGCATCTAAATCATTAGACGATTCAGACTGTTTTTCAGGTGCATTCCAGATGGCTTTGAGCATTTCCCGTTTATGTCTAAAACCACGCGGACGTGAAATAGAAATACCGTGATTTTTTAACCCACGTTTCAGTACACCAGCCACACTGAACGAAGCAAAAGTGCTGCCGAAATCGGATAAACGCACAATGTTGTTTAAAACATTTTCTTCCCACATATCCGGATTACAGGATGGGGCAAAGCCATCTAGAAACCATGCGTTGACTGTTACTGTTTTTTCCATAACAGGAAAGACATCATGGGCATCACCTAGCCATAAATCCAGGCTAAAACGCTCATCAGGGAAAGATAAACGGTGACAGCCGGCAATCGGCATTGGGTACTGTGCAATCAGTTGATCAGCTAAAGGCTTGAGTTCCGGCCAGGCATTTAAAGCGCGAATCAGGTCAGTTTTGCTGAGTGGAAATTTCTCGACTGAAATGGCATGCAGATGGCTATGATTATCTGGACGGACTTGCTGCCAAAGCTGCCATAAGGCTAGAATATTTAACCCGGTACCAAAACCGGTCTCACCAACACAAAAATATTCAAAGTCATTCAGGTTTGCCAAGCGGGTCGATAAATCATTGCCATTTAAAAACACATGTCGTGTTTCAAGCAGGCCATTATCTTTAGAGAAGTAGACATCGCCAAACTGTTTGGAAACGGGAACATCAATGCCATCGACGTGTTGCCAATCCAGATCGGCAGTTTGGATAGGATGAGACAAAACCTAAATAACCTTTAAATTCATCGGTAAAAACGAAATGAAGCCGTAAATGTAGCCATTACCACTGACGACGACGTTTGGTATAGACATAACTTGCAATTAGAAATCCGAGCAGGACACCAACGGCAATCGTTGCTGCACCGTATAAAAACATCTGTGCACTACGTTCACTTTGCAATACTTGCACCTGAACGCCCAAACTGTCATTTTTTAATTGCAGTTCCTGGTTCTGTGACAAGGCATCTAAATTGGCTTTTTCCAATTGCTGTAAACGCGTAGCCTGATCTTTGACCAGAGCCTTCACTTTGGCATCTTGCACTGCTTTATTCTTGGCAATTTGTTCTGCGGTTAGGGGCTTGGCTTCTTGCGGTAAACCGTTGGCATCCAGACTAGCAGCAGGAACAGTACCAGGTTTATTTGCAGGTAAAGTTTGAAGTCTAGTCTGTGGTGGAGGTGTTGCAATCGTTGCTTGAGCAGCAGGCGCTACAGCGGGTGTTGGAGCAGGGGTAGGTTCCACTGCCCAAGCTGTTGAACAGATGAAAGCGAAACCCAATAAGCTTGAAACTACAACACGCATGATTTTATCCTTGAGGGAAAGCTTTATTAAAAGGTTTCACATCAATATGACCATAGATGCCTTCTTTTAGGAAAGGTTCATCTTGCAGCCATGCATCTAACGACTCGCGGTTTTCAAAGTCAACAATAATCGTGCTACCATAAAAACCTGCTTGTGGATTACCAGGATCTTTAGGCATTGCACCTGCCACAATCAAACGACCCTCATCATTTAATTTTTGCAGGCGTTCCAGATGTTTTGGACGTGTAGCTAGGCGTTTTTCGACTGTACCTTCGTTATCGGTACAGGTTACAACGAATAAAGGCATATTTTTTCTCGATCAGTTGACCTGAATTAGGCTTCAGGCGACTTAAAATATTTGCGCAAGACAATAAACTGAATAATGATAAAGGAAAACATCACAATCATGTCACCAAATGCAGTAAATTCGCCCCAATATTTTCCGCCAGCAAATAAAAATGCGAAGAAAACATGCAAGAACGACATGAAGACAAACATTCCCGCCCAGGCGAAATTCAAATTTTTCCAGCCTTTTGCGGTTAAATTGAAAATAGGGCCAAATAAACGCTGAATCAGTGGATTTTTGTCTTTGGTAAAATAAGGCGAAAGCAGGAAAGCACCTGCAAAAACAATATTTAAAAGAGCTGCTTTTAGCCGGATATAAAAATCATCGCTCAGCATCAAGGTGATACCACCAAAAATGACGGTCATAAACAGCACAATCCATTGTTGTTTATCCAGGCGGAATTTTTGGGTGACAAATAACACACCATAAACCACCAGCATTGAGATGATCAGACCTGCGGTAGCCACCAAAATGTTATTATTATCTACACCCCCTGCCGAACCGATCAAATGTAATAGCGGATGATCGGTATCTTTTGGATCAACAGTTTTATATAAATAAAAGAAAATAATGAGGGGCACAAAGTCTAAAAGTGCTTTCATGTTAGAGTATCTAAATCTGATCAAATAAATGACATAGTATAAGTTATGCAAGGCGTAGATTTACATACACATAGTAATATTTCTGATGGAACTTTGTCTCCAGAACAACTTGTGCATGCGGCCGTAGAAAAAGGTATTCATACCCTTGCGCTGACGGACCACGATAGCATGGATGGCTTAAAATTAGCTGAAAAGATTGCACAGGATTTGCCGCTGCATATTATTTCCGGAGTGGAAATTTCCAGCCAATGGTCACGTCCGGCAACGAAAAAAAACTATGCTGTACATGTGGTTGCATTGAATATGCAAAATCCGCAACCTTTACTTGTCTTGCTGGAACAGCAAAAACAGATTCGGGCGATTCGTGCCAAACAGATCTGCGATTTACTCGTTCCTCTAATTGGTGAAGATATTTATGCCGATGTGATTGCCAAAGTGGATAACATTCCTGACCGAGTGACACGCACCCATATTGCCAAGACCCTGGTCGAAAAAGGTTATGTGAGTCGTCCACAACAGGCCTTTGATAAATATATTAAAGAAGGCAAAAAAGCCTATGTGAAATTTGATGGTCTGGGTTTAAAAGAAACCATTCAGGTGATTCACGAGAGCCAAGGTTTTGCCGTGCTGGCGCACCCGACGCGTTATGATTTATCTGCCACCAATATCCGTTATCTGATTGAAATTTTTGCCCAGTTTGGTGGAGATGCCGTGGAGCTTCCTCCTGCCATTGAACCTACATCAACTCGTCAAATGGTCGATCGAATGATTGAGCAATTTAACTTGAAAGTATCGGTAGGGAGTGACTTTCATGGAGATAATATGCCGTGGATTAAACTGGGTAATATTCCACGAGTCAAAGAAGGGCAAGTGGGCGTTTGGGAGAGTTTCCGTTAATTCATATTTTTAACCTCTCCCTTGCGAACTCAGAATATATTCTGAGAATTCTCATCTCCTGAAAGGAGAGGGAACTCCTCCCTTTGTTAAAGGGAGGTTGGGAGGGATTTTATAGGAAAGGAGGGACTTTTATAAAAGATTATGATCCTGTGCCTGAATCGGTGGCGGAGTCGGCTTACCTAAAGTTCCCAACAGCTCAATCTCGATAGTCCGTACCATTGAATCTAAAGGTAAGTCATTGCTTTGTGTGCCAAACGGCTCTTCAATTTCTGAACTTAAGGCATCTAAGCCTAAAAAAGTATAAGCCAAAATACCGACCATTAAAGGCGTCGCCAGACCTAAGGTTGCGCCTAGACTAAAAGGCAACATAAAACAGAAAAAATACACGGTACGGTTCAGCAAAACCGAATAAGCAAAGGGTAAAGGTGTGGTGGCAATACGGTCACAACCGGTTTGCACCAGGCTCAATTCGGTCACATGCTGATTCATCTGGGTATAAATAATATCGGAAATTTCACCCTCTTTAAGTGCCTGCATTAGCTCCCATTGAATCAGGCTTAAAGTATATTGCGGTGCATTGGCTTGCTGATACAGCTGGGTTATGGCCTGTTGGCTCATGCCGCTGGTTTCCACCAGAGCCAGGGGATTGGCTGTTTGATGACGTAAACGATCACGCAAGACATTGGCAAACACAATTACGTGCTGGATGATGCGTTCACGGCGACCTTGGCTGAACATACGACAGTCACGGTCAAAATGTCGCGCATTGGCTATCAGCATGCCCCAGAGTTTACGGGCTTCCCACCAGCGGTCATAACAGGCGGTGTTTTTAAAGCCCAGAAAAATCGACAGGACGACCCCAATTAAAGTAAAACCCACCAGTGGAAGTTCTGGAAAATGAAAGTAACCAATATAAGACAGCCCGCCAATCACTGAGGAGATCAGCATGACCACACCTAAAGGCGGCAAAACCTTGGGCAGAATGGTCCCGCGCCAGGAAAAGAGCAGCTTGAATACACTAGGTTGATCACGAACAATCATGTTATTAGTATCATCAAAATTTTTGTTGATCTTCAGTGTTGGCACGGCTTTTGTCAATAATTGTTACATTTTTATTGAGGCTGAATAAGCCCATGTTCAGCAAAAGAATAACTCCCTTCCGGGGAAATAATACAATGGTCAATCAGACGGATTTCTAATAAGTCACAGACCGTTGCAATATTCTGGGTTAATTCGATATCGGCTTGCGAAGGAAGGCCCAGACCAAAGGGATGATTATGTGCAATCACGATGCTACTGGCATGTTGATTGATCGCATAGCGCAGCAACTGATTTGTAGAAATTTCACACGAATTTAACGAGCCATAGAACATTTTTTTAAAGCTTATTTTTCTTAAATGGGCATCGAGGCAAAGCACGGCAAAAACTTCCTGCGTTTCACCCAGTAATTCGAATTTTAAAAAATCCAGTAATATTTTTGAATTGCTTAATTCAATTTTTTCCTGCTTTAAATGGGCGGAAATATAACGTCGTCCCAGCTCCCTTACCGCAATCAGTTGGGCATATTTACTTGCCCCAATACCATGAAACTGGCTTAAATCCTGAAGCTCGGCATCAAAAATAGGGTTGAGCCCACCAAAATGCTGCAATAGCATTCGGGACAGTTCCACCGCAGAATGTTGCTTAGAGCCTGAGCGTAAAAAGATGGCCAGCAGTTCCGCATCCGACAGGCTAGCGGCCCCTTGTAAAATCAGCCTTTCGCGTGGACGTTCCTGTTCAGGCCAGTGTTTAATCGATAAATTCATTGTTTTTAGACTTTTTTGTTATTAGTAATGGTCATTACCGCAAGTTGCTGACTTGGGTATGACTTTATTTAATGCTATTGTGAGCGCCACTGCAACAGAAAGGTAGCCTGTTCGTGAGCTTCGACTTGAGTGTGATTCCAAATAAAAACATTGTTTTAGCGGTAACTGGTGGTATTGCGGCATATAAAAGTGCCATTTTGGTCCGTCGTTTAAAAGATGCCGGCTTTAATGTCCGTGTGGTGATGACGCAAGGTGCGCAAGCATTTATAACGCCGTTGACTTTCCAGGCTTTGTCTGGAAATCCGGTGCATACTGAATTACTCAATCCTGAAGCTGAAGCGGGCATGGGACATATCGAACTGGCACGCTGGGCCGATTTATTGCTGGTTGCGCCTGCAAGTTGTGACACGCTGGCAAAATTTGCTGGCGGTCTGGCTGATGATTTACTCAGCACTTTATATCTGGCGACCAAATCACCGGTTTGGGTAGCACCTGCCATGAACCAGCAAATGTGGGCAGCCAAAGCCACGCAGCGTAATTTAAATACCCTGGTGGAAGATGGTGTGCATGTGATTATGCCGGATGCCGGATCACAAGCCTGTGGCGATGTCGGTTTAGGACGTATGCCTGAACCGGAAGATTTAGCCCGTCAAGTGACCGAATACTTTCATAAAGCACAGCGTGCGATTGCGGAAAAATTTGGCATGCTGGCAGGTAAACATGTAGTGATTACTGCGGGACCAACGCGTGAAGCGATTGATCCGGTCCGTTATATTTCCAACCATAGTACCGGCAAGATGGGCTTTGCCTTGGCTGCGGCGTGTTATGCAGCTGGTGCGAAGGTCACTTTGATTGCAGGTCCGGTGAGTCTGGATACGCCAAATGGGGTACGCCGTATCAATGTGCAATCTGCAATGCAGATGCTGGAACACAGTATGGATCAGCTGGATAAAGGCTGTGATATCTTTATTGCTACGGCTGCGGTGGCGGATTACCGTGTGGCGGAAGTTGCCGAGCATAAAATCAAGAAAGCCGGTGATGAGCTAAATGTGGCTTTAATTAAAAATCCGGATATTGTCGCAACCATTGCCCAGCAGCAAAAACGTCCATTTATGGTCGGATTTGCTGCCGAAACCCGTAATGTCGAAGAATATGCAGCCGGCAAACTGGTGGCAAAAAAACTGGATATGATTGCCTGTAATGATGTTTCACGTCCAGATATTGGTTTTGCCTCGGATGAGAATGCCATGATTGTGTTCTTTGCCGAGCAGTATCAGATGCAGCAGCGCGATCTGGAAAAAGCATCGAAACAGGAAATTGCCCAGCAGTTAGTAGAAGCGATTCATGATGCTTTACATCATGAAATTGAACCGGTTTAAAACTAACTGACTTGATTCATAAAAAATGCAGCGAATCCGTTGCATTTTTTATGCAAGGTGCACTATGTTTAAAGCTTAAAATTCAAATGTGAAGAATAAGTAAATAATAACAATAGCCCTAATTTTTGAAATGAAACTTGAAAAGGATATTCACATGATTAAAAAAACCTTAATTACAGCGCTGCTTTCAGCTGCTTTGTCGTTCAGTAGCCTGAGTTTTGCCGGTGAACTTGGGCAGAGTATGAGCATGCTTGCGAAAAACTTTAAAATGTTTAATAAGGCGGAGAATCCAAACGATGCACTGCAAGCACTGGATAATATGAAGGCTGCGGCTTTAGATGCAAAAAAAGTGGAATTGAAAGCTCATGACGAGAAAGCACCGAGCTCAGATGCTTTATTTGATCAACTGGTGACAGAGATTGATAAAACCAGAATATTGGTGCAGGCAGGTCAATTAGATCAGGCCAAAGTGGAAGGTAAAAAAATTGCTGCGGTTAAAGATCAGGGACATGCAGTTTATAATCATCACTGATTTTACCTACATTCACCGTTTTGGGTTGAAAGTGATAAAAAGCTAAATTAAGCCCACATTATTTTATAGTCATTGTTATCTGAACTGGGCAAATCGTGCTACAGCCAACAGCCTGAAAAATGAAAATGCCAGCCCACTCTTGAATGGGCTGGCATGGCTTTTTATGAAATTGCTTGCCATTAATTTGCAGCCAGATTTG
The DNA here is from genome assembly GCF_002430855.1 of Acinetobacter sp. UBA5934. Classification (NCBI taxonomy): domain Bacteria; kingdom Pseudomonadati; phylum Pseudomonadota; class Gammaproteobacteria; order Moraxellales; family Moraxellaceae; genus Acinetobacter; species Acinetobacter sp. UBA5934. The sequence goes on from NZ_DJDC01000195.1 coordinate 7,350, forward strand.
ACTGATTTTCTTTCACGTATTCTTCAGTACGTTGCATGGCTTCCTGAATATTGATCAAGGCTGTTTCAACATCTTTTAAGGTTTTTGCATTACCGCCACTTAAAGCCTGACGCCATTTACGTGCACCCGGCAAATTCTGAAATAAACCTAAAATATGACGGGTAATAATCGACAGTGGTGCGCCTTCCTGCATACGCTTGGCAATATATGGCATCATTTGCGCCATAATATCAAAACGGTCAGGAGCTTCTAAATTCCAGAATTGCCCAAGTTCAGCCAATAAATATGGATTGTGATAAGCCTCACGCCCAATCATCACACCATCGACATGTTTTAAATGCGCTTGAGTCTCAGCCAGGGTTTTGATTCCGCCGTTAATCTCAATTAACAGATTTGGACGTTCGCGTTTTAAACGGTAGACATCTTCATAACGTAAAGGTGGAACATCGCGGTTTTCTTTCGGCGACAAGCCCTGAAGCAGGGCAATACGTGCATGCACGATAAAATTGTCACAACCGGTTTTGGCTACAGTATCGACAAAATGCAGCATTTCTTCGTACGACTGCATGTCATCAATACCGATACGATGTTTGACCGTAACAGGTATATCCACCGCATTACGCATTTCAGCAATACATTCTGCTACCAGGTCGGGTTCTGCCATTAAGCATGCGCCAATTTTATTGTTTTGTACGCGATCACTTGGGCAGCCGACGTTTAAGTTGACTTCGTCGTAGCCCCAGTCTTGGGCCATTTTAGTACAAGTCGCGAGGTCTTTCGGATTTGATCCACCGAGTTGCAGCACAATCGGATGTTCTTCGTTGTTATAGTCCAAATGGCGATTCGCACCACCAAACAGAATGGCACCAGTCGTCACCATTTCGGTGTACATAATGATATTCGGATTAAACAGGCGAGCAAAAAAACGATAGTCACGGGTGGTCCAATCCATCATCGGCGCGACCGAAATGCGAGGAGTTAGGGACTGGAGATTAGACATAAAGTAGACCTGATTACACGAACAACAAGACAGCAAATTATACGGGGTTTAGCAAAAAAATCGACCATCTTGATGGATTGATTCACTTCAGAATGAATTATATTAAGAAGATAAGGACAGGTAAAAGTACTTATTATTTGTATTGAAATAGAATTTCTGCATAAATCTTGAACAGTTTTATTTTTCTGTATACGACTGAAGTATGAGTTTGTCTTGAATGAATAGATTTATTCAGTTAGCATTGCTTTGGGTAAATTTAAATGATTTAATCATTTAGAAATAAATCAAAAAGTTACATCAAAAAGTTACATCAAAAAACTTAATAAATTTCTTCAGACATAGATTTATGAAATTAATACCAACAATTCTTTGTGGTGGATCCGGTTCCCGACTCTGGCCGATATCTCGTGAGCAACATACCAAGCCATTTATTCGTTTAACGGATGGCGAAAGTTTGTTGCAAAAAGCTTTTCTACGTGGAGTTTCATTGCCAGCGGTAACCGAGATTTTAACTGTGACGAATAGGGAATTACAGTTTAAAACATTGGATGACTATATAGAGGTGAATAAAACTGAAATACCGACCAGTTTTATTTTGGAACCTTTTGGTCGTAATACTGCAGCGGCTGTAACTTTGGCTGCTTTACACGTCATGCAACATCATGGTGAGGAAGCTCTGCTATTAGTGCTCGCTGCCGATCATCTAATCAATAATTATTCTGCATTTTCAGAGGCAGTGAATCAGGCAATTACTCTGGCAAGTCAAGATAAGCTGGTGACTTTTGGCATTACTCCGAATGCACCAGAAACTGGATATGGTTATATCGAGGCTGATGGAAATAATGTTAAGCGCTTTGTAGAAAAACCATCTTTAGAACTGGCACAGGAATATGTCGCTTCTGGTCGTTTTTATTGGAATGCAGGCATATTTTGCTTCTCTGCTGGAACTTTAATTCGTGAAATGATGGAACATTGTCCAGAGGTTGTGGAATCTGTGCGCACTTGTCTGGAATCTTCTCAGACCATACAAGGTGATAATCGTAAGCAAATTGAATTGAATAAAACTTTATTTGCAGCTGTGCCCGATATTTCGATCGATTACGCTGTGATGGAGAAATCTTCCAATGTGGCGGTGATTCCTTGTGATATCGGTTGGGATGATATTGGTTCCTGGACTGCGATGGATCGCTTGGGCGAACATGATGAAGCGGGTAATACCGTCATTGGTGAGGCAATTCTTCACGATGTTCAGAATAGCTATATTCATAATAATGGTACAGGAAGACTGATTGGGGCAATTGGGGTAGATAATCTGGTGATTGTTGATACTCCCGATGCTTTGCTGGTGACAGATAAATCACGGGTTCAAGACGTTAAGATTTTGTATAACGCACTTAAAGCGCAAAATCATGAAGCTTATAAACTTCATAACACAGTGGTTCGTCCATGGGGTACATATACTGTTCTGGAAGAGGGTGCCCGTTTTAAAATTAAACGTATTGAAGTGAAACCCGGCGCAAGCTTAAGTCTGCAAATGCATCATCATCGCAGTGAACACTGGATCGTGGTCAGTGGTATGGCTAAAGTGCTCAATGGAGAGCGTGACTTTTTTGTTAATACCAATGAATCCACTTATATCCCGGCCGGCCATCAACACCGCTTGGAAAACCCAGGCGTACTTGATTTAGTGATGATTGAAGTACAAAGCGGTGAGTATTTGGGTGAAGATGATATCGTCCGTTTTCAAGATAATTATGGACGCGTTTAATGATTGGCTTTTTAAAACCTTTATGGGGATATCGTGGTTTTATCTATGGAAGTGTCAAGCGGGAATTTCAAAGTAAATACCGCAATTCCTTATTGGGAGGAGCATGGACTTTTCTAAACCCATTAGCCATGATTGTAGTCTATACAGTAATTTTCTCTCAGGTGATGAAGGCTAAATTACCCGGTATTGAAAGTGGCTTTGCATATAGTATTTATTTATGTGCAGGCGTGCTGACCTGGGGATTGTTTGCTGAAATTGTGGGTCGCGGTCAAAATATTTTTTTAGAGAATGCTAATTTATTGAAAAAAATTAGTTTTCCACGCATGTGTTTACCCATTATTACTGTGCTGAATGCCAGCGT
>NZ_DJDC01000033.1:0-3763 GCF_002430855.1 Acinetobacter sp. UBA5934
CCAGATTCGTGAAAACAAGATGAGCTGCAAGCCAATTTTTTGCGGATCGACCACAGTGGTGTAGCTCTGAATCACGCCTGCTTCTTCCAGTAGTTTCACCCGCCGCAGACAGGAAGATGGCGAGAGTCCAATTTCACGGGCCAGATCGTTGTTTTGCATACGGCCATTATTTTGCAAGGCTCGAATGATATTTTTATCAATACGGTCCAGCTTTGCTGAAACAGATTTAGAAGATAGCTTCATAAATTAGAATATAATTCGAAAAATGATCATAATTATAGAATATTTGAAATCCTATTTTGTACTATTTATTCGATACTAATTTTCACTTTCAAGACATGGAAAGGGAAAAGGAAATGTCTGTATTTGCACTGTTCGCCTTAACGGTTATCCCGCTTATTTTCACCCCTGGACCAGATATGCTGTTTATCTTGTCACAAGTGATGGGTAAAGATGCAAAAGCAGGCATGCTGGCAACTGTAGGAATTTGTCTTGGATATTTGGTCCATTCCGTTTTGGTCGCATTGGGGATCGCCGCCATCATTGTCTCTTTCCCGGTGTTATTTGAAACCATCCGCTGGCTCGGGATTGCTTATCTGTTATTTCTGGCTTTTTGTTTGATCAAGTCGGTGTTCAGTCAAAATAAACTAATCATCGAGAAAAAATCATCTTCCAGTCCAGTTAAAAAAGGGTTTTTCACTGCGCTATTAAATCCGAAAGGCATGCTGATCTATTTTGCAATTTTACCGCAATTCATTGATAAAACCGGAAATACGGTAAATCAAGGTTTAATCTTGTCCTTTATCTTTATTGGACTGATTTTTGTGGTGTATTGTGGCTTGAGTGTGATTTTTGCTAAGATTAGTCAAAAAACCCATATAGATGAACGTAAACAGAAATGGATTGATGGCGGTTCAGGCGGTTTACTCATGCTGGCTGCAACCTGGCTGATCATCCAATAATTGAATTTAAAAAAGCAGGTCCTGATGGTCTGCTTTTTTTATCTGCTACAAGTGAGCTCACTAAGATTAATTTGTTGCATGTTTAACTTAAAAAAAGCACATTTTTACAGCGAAACTTGCTAAAGAATTTGTTCAATCTGTCTAAAATGACAATTCATTACCTGAATGTTTAAATTAGGCTGCTGTACAAGAATATTAAAATATTTATGCAAAACAAGGATTAAATCAGAACTTTTGATGAGTTTAATCAGATAAAAACATAATAAAAATCAATGTTTAAAAAATAACTAAATATTTAAGTATTTCATTTGAGTAAAAACATTTAAAAAAAATATGAACGACAAGTTCAAGGAAAATTACGCATTTTTACAGCTCTTTTGATAATTGTGACTTGACCGAAATGCCGTACACATTGCAAGATAGGGCACCTAAAAAAATTTAAGTGAAGAGTTATTATAACTTTTCTCAACATTTACATTTGCTAAAACAGCCGAGGATTACATGAAGGCTCTTGTTGCTGTAAAACGTGTGGTTGATGCCAACGTTAAAGTTCGCGTTAAACCGGACAATAGTGGGGTTGACCTTACTAACGTTAAAATGTCAATTAACCCATTTTGTGAAATCGCAGTGGAAGAAGCGGTTCGCTTAAAAGAAAAAGGAACTGTTTCAGAAATCGTTGTTGTTTCTATTGGTCCTAAAGAAGCTCAAGAACAAATCCGTTCTGCGATGGCACTTGGCGCTGACCGCGGTATTCTGGTTGAAGCTGATGACAGCCAACTGGGTGCGCTAGAAGTAGCTAAAATCCTGAAAGGTGTTGTTGACGCTGAACAACCACAATTAATCCTTCTTGGTAAACAGGCAATTGATGACGACTCTAACCAGGTTGGTCAGATGCTTGGCGCTCTACTTGGCGCAGGTCAAGGTACATTCGCTTCTGAAGTGAAAGTTGAAGGCGACAAAGTACAGGTAACTCGTGAAGTTGACGGTGGTTTGCAAACTGTTGAGCTTGCACTTCCTGCAATCATCACGACTGACTTACGTTTGAACGAGCCACGTTATGCAGCTCTTCCAAACATCATGAAAGCGCGTAAAAAACCGCTTGATACTAAGTCTCCTGCTGACTTTGGTGTTTCTCCTGCAACTAAACTTAAAACAGTTAAAGTTGAAGCTCCTGCTGAACGTAAAGCTGGCGTACAAGTGAAATCTGTAGATGAGCTTGTTGAAAAACTTAAAAACGAAGCGAAAGTGATCTAATACAGAAGGATAAAATCATGAGTATTTTAGTTATCGCTGAGCACGACAACAAAGCACTTAATGGTGCAACTTTAAACGTTGTTGCTGCAGCTCAAAAAATCGGTGGTGATATCACTGTATTGGTTGCTGGTTCTGGCGCTCAGGCAGTTGCTGACCAAGCAGCTAAAGTTGCGGGTGTAAGCAAAGTATTACTTGCTGACGACGCTGCTTATGCAAACCAATTGGCTGAAAACGTAGCGAAACTTGTTGCTGAATTAGGTAAAGGCTACACACATATCCTTGCTGCATCTACCTCAAATGGTAAAAACGTATTGCCACGTGCTGCTGCACTTTTAGACGTAAGCATGATCACTGACATCATTGCTGTTGAAGGTCCTAAAACTTTCAAACGTCCAATTTATGCAGGTAACGCGATTGCAACTGTAGAATCAGGTGAGTCTATTGTTGTTGCAACTGTTCGTGGTACTGCATTTGATGCTGTAGCAAGCGATGGTGGTTCGGCTAGCGTTGAAGCTGCTGCGTCTGCTGGTGATGCGGGTATTTCTAAGTTCATTAACGAAGAAATCGTTAAATCTGAACGTCCAGAATTAACGGCTGCTCGTATCGTTGTTTCTGGTGGTCGTGGTGTAGGTTCTGGTGAAAACTATCACAAGATCCTTGATCCATTAGCTGACAAGCTTGGTGCTGCTCAAGGTGCTTCACGTGCTGCAGTAGATGCTGGCTTCGTACCAAACGACATGCAAGTTGGTCAAACGGGTAAAATCGTTGCACCTGACCTGTACATCGCTGTAGGTATCTCTGGTGCGATTCAGCACTTGGCGGGTATGAAAGAGTCTAAAGTGATCGTTGCGATCAACAAAGACGAAGAAGCGCCAATCAATGCAGTAGCTGACTACTGGTTAGTTGGTGACTTGAACACTGTCATTCCAGAATTGGTTTCTAAAATCTAATTCCTGAACGCAGTTCAAAAAACGCTCCTGTACACGTCGTAAAAGCAATGCTTTTGCTGCCTGTTTGGGGGTGTTTTTTTATGCCTGGATTTTACCTGGATCCATTTTTAGGATGTGTAGGTGCAAGTGCTAGCATCTTGGAGTATTAGATAAAACTTTACGATTTTCATTGTCTTAAATAGTGATTCAGCTTCCATGCATTTGAACAGGTAAATTGGAGAGTGTATTTAATCGATTTATATCTTTTTTTAAGGGCCAAATAATAATTTTAACTGAATAAACAAGTTGAAGATTTAGCGCCAAGATTTGCAATTAGACATCGAATAAAATGAACTAAATCACATAAAATTCCGACAAATGAAAGTGCCTAAAAAATAAACGATAAATTATAGAAAATTAACAAGATTAAGATAAGAGATATGGCACAAAAACAACAGAATTTATGCTATAATTTATGGCTGTATTTAGACTTTAACTCAGCTTATTTTGGGTTAATTTTTTGCTAGATTGATTATATAAAACGAGCAGTTTGAACGGCTGTTTGTAATAAGGAGTATGCATGAGCGTATCGGAAATCCGACCGATTGCCATTGAGGA
>NZ_DJDC01000036.1:0-416 GCF_002430855.1 Acinetobacter sp. UBA5934
CGTTTCAGAGGTGGGCGTATAATAGGGTGGATAGGACACCCTGTCAAACCTTTTTCCGGGATAATTTTTAAAAATAGATTCAACTGAATAAAAATAAAACAAATATGTGAAATGTACTGTGTAATTCGTTATTTTTCAGGTGTTAGACCATCAATGATGCTGTTGACCACCGCCGGATTTTGCAAATAGCCGGTAATACTGTGAGGGTTATACAGGGAGGTGGTAATTGCCTGGTTAATGATCGGTGGTTCGAAATTGAAGGGTGCTTCGGATAAAGGAAAAGCAGTTAAAAAATCATCAGGTGAATAAAAGTTAAACCATTCACCCTTTAGTTGAGGTGGCCTGGATATCGGTGTAATGAGTTTTTCCTGAATCACTTTAAAAGCCAGGGGCGAGCCTAAGGTAATAAAACGCTG
>NZ_DJDC01000036.1:501-15810 GCF_002430855.1 Acinetobacter sp. UBA5934
TGATGCAGCAGGTTATAGGTGATGACCGAACCCAGAGAGTGCGCCACAATAATATGATCCAGCTCGGGACGAAGATAAGACATGATCCGCTGATGGACTTCATGCATGAAATCCGGATTGGATAAATATAAATAGGTTTCAATCAGGAATTTATGGATAAATGTTTCATGCAGTTTGGGATAATGATTCAGAAATAGGGCCAGTTCCTTAAATGCATGATCTCTGGTGAGTGCGGTAATCAGGGCCAATCGCTGAGTGAATGACTCGGAGCATTCGGGATTTACACTCGGTAATCTGCTCGCACAGGGATGATGTTCGGGAACAATCGTATTGTTATGCCTTAAATGAAAGGGAAGATGGATATGGGAAATGGACTTGGGTAAAAAGGTATCTATATCCAGGCTGTTATATAAATGATGTTTGCTGAGCAAATCGCCATAAAAGGGGAAACGTATCTCCAGAGCGTTGAGATCGATATTTTGCTGGGAATGGGATAAGCCTGTCTGAAAAGCAGATAGCCAATGTTGTTTTAATGAGGGTTGATCATAATTCTGTTGATTCATGCCGTGAATAAAAATAATTTTCATACAAGGTCAGATGATGTAGAGATGTAATTATCTACCTTGAGCTTAAAAAAAAGAGTGGTACTTGACCACTCCTTTTCTGTGTTAGTTTTGCTTTCGGTAGAAAACAAAGTAACTGAGATAACAGGCTGCAATGAAGATCAGGCATCCAATAAAGCCAGGCAGCATTTCAGGATCGAAAGCCATACTTATTGCGGTGATAAAACAGAACACAAAACCTAAAATCGGCACAAGAGGAAACAAGGGTGCCGCAAAGCCCAAGTCTTTTGCGCTGTGGCCCTGTTTATACCATTGACGACGGAAATTGAACTGACTTAGACAGATACTCATCCAGACAATCACCATGGTGAATGCAGCTACACCGAGTAAGTTCTTAAAGATAGTCTCAGGGGCAAACTGTTCAGACAATAGGCCTGGTAAAGCACCCATCATGGTAACGATCACGGCCACAAATGGAATGCCGCGATGATTGACTTTGGAGAACACCGCAGGTAATTGTTTTTTGTCAGACAACGACCACATCATACGTGACGCAGCAAATAAGCCGGAATTTGCCGCAGACAATAATGCCGTAATAATTACAAAACGAATAATGTCTTCAGCATATGGAATGCCGATATGGGTAAATACAGTCACAAAGGGACTGCTACTGACACCTTCAGCATCCAGGCCAGCCATTTGGTGAGGTAAAAGCGCGCTAATGACGACAATGGTACCGACAAAGAAAATCAATAAACGCCAAATAGCCGCATTGATGGCTTTAGGTACATTTTTCGCAGGATCTTTGGTTTCACCGGCTGCCACACCAATCAATTCAGTACCGGAGAAGGCAAAATTGACAATCAGCATGGTTGCGAAAATCGGGAACAGGCCTTGAGGAAACCAGCCTTGAGCAGTTAAGTTGCTAAACAAAGGCGCAGATGCATAACCATTAAAATTTAAAATACCGAAAATAGCCAATAGGCCCAGTAAAATAAAAGCAATAACAGTCAGTACCTTAACTAAGGACAACCAAAATTCAGATTCGGCAAACCAGCGCGTTGAACTCATATTTAAGCCGAAAACCACTGCAGCAAAAATAATGGTCCATAACCAGACTGAAATGTGCGGAAACCATTCCTGCATCAGCAACGCAGCAGCGGTAAATTCCGTCCCCAGCGTTGCGGTCCAGGTCAGCCAATACAACCAGGTGATCATATAGCCTGTACCCGGACCAATGTATCTGCGGGCATAAGTACCAAACGAACCTGATTCAGGCATATGTACCGCAAGTTCGCCTAGGCATAGCATGACTGCATAAGCGATTAAACCGCCTAATACATAGGAGATGATGGCACCTACAGGCCCCGTTTGTGCAATGACTTCACCCGAACCTAAAAATAAACCTGTACCGATTGCGCCGCCAAGCGAAATCATGACCAGATGTCGAGTACTCATAGCGCGTTTTAATGGCGCAGAATTGCCCTGATGCGAAGCATCATTCGGAGTATGAGATGACTGCATAAGAGAAGAATGAATAAAGATAAATGAAGCGAGCTATTGTAGTGAAAAACTACAAATCTGCAATGTAATAATGATAACTATTGGAATTTGAATGATCGTATGAAACGATATATGGCGACCCTACGGGGATTCGAACCCCGGTTACCGCCGTGAAAGGGCGATGTCCTAGGCCTCTAGACGATAGGGTCGTTTAGAAGATGGCGGTATCTTATTGATCCGCCACCAAGGTGTCAAGTAGATGCGGCGCGAGTTTGTTCAAAATATAGCAAAACAGTTCGGCAGTCTTTTGAGTATCGTATAAAGCAGAGTGTGCTTCCTTACCATCGAAGTCAATTCCAGCCTGAATACATGATTTTGCCAGTACGGTTTGACCAAACATCACTGCACTTAAAGTCACAGTGTCAAACACAGAAAAACTGTGAAACGGGCTTTGATTTTTCGTTCCTGTACGTGCAATCGCAGCCTGGACAAAGCCCAAATCAAAATGCGCATTATGGCCGACCAAAACCGCATGCGTACAGTTTTGCTGACGGCGTACTTCGTTGACCGATTTAAAAATGCGTTTTAAGGCACTTTTTTCATCTTCAGCCATAGCCATACGCATAGGATTTGAAGGATCTATACCAATAAATTCTAAGGAACGACGGTCTAAATTTGCCCCCTCAAAAGGATTGATATGTGCATGATAGGCTTCACCTGGCACAAACTGACCTTCATCATTATAAACAATCGGGATTGCTGCAATTTCCAGTAAGGCATCAGTCTGGGAATTAAAACCTGCTGTCTCGACATCGACAACAACAGGTAAAAATCCACGGAAACGCTGACCAATTACTGGTTGAGTTTCATCTGTCACACTTTTCTCCATTGGATGGTTTTACCCGCATATAGAGGGATAATCTCTTCACCATCCAAGTAGTCTAAACTTTCAGGGATCACTTGCTCTTCTTTGACCAGGGTAATGGTATTGGTATTGCGCGGCAAGCCATAGAAGTCAGCACCGAAGTGGCTGGCAAAACCTTCCAGGCGATCAAGACGGCCCACCTGATCAAAAGCTTGAGCATATAATTCAATTGCGGTAGGCGCGCTATAGCAACCGGCACAGCCACAGGCATTTTCTTTGGCATTTTTTGAATGAGGGGCACTGTCTGTTCCCAGGAAAAACTTGGGATTGGAACTGGTCGCAACTTCAAGCAAGGTTTGCTGATGGCTTTGACGTTTTAAAATCGGCAAACAATAGAAATGCGGTTTAATTCCGCCCACCAGCATATCGTTACGGTTAAACAGTAAATGCTGTGGAGTGATTGTAGCCGCTACATTGCGATCTTGCTCAAGCACAAAATGTGCAGCTTCACTGGTCGTGATATGTTCTAGCACCAGTTTAAGCTTGGGAAACTGTTTTAGTAAGGGTGAAAGAACTTCATCTAAAAAGCGTTTTTCACGATCGAAAATGTCAACATGGTTGTGTGTCACTTCACCATGCAACAACAATGGTACCTGATGTTCTTCGAGTTGCTCAATCACGCCATAAACTTTGCGAATGTCACTGACGCCATTATCTGAATTTGTGGTTGCCCCAGCAGGATAAAGCTTGATGGCATTGACATGTTCAGACTCTTTTATTTTTTTTACTTCGCTCGCTTGGGTATGGTCGGTAAAATAAAGCACCATACGCGGATCAAATGCAATACCCTCCGGAACATGCGCCATAATACGTTCACGATAGGCCAGTGCTTCCTCAACTGTTTTAATCGGAGGGACAGTATTTGGCATACAGATGGCACGAGCAAACTGCTTGGCAAGATCTGGAACTGTACGTTTTAAAGATAAACCATCACGTAAGTGAGCATGCCAATCGTCTGGCTGGAGAAGAGTAAGAGTATTCAAGGCCATTTCAATCGAAGAAATAAAACAAATGATAATGCATAAAGTGTGAAAATGGTAACAACAATTACAGACAAATGGTTAGATAGACACAATTATAAATGAGAAAAATATGTTATTTTTAAAAACTAAAAGAAGTAAGTAATGCTGGGCAATGGAATCCAAGTATAATCTAGCTAAATTACAGTATGACAAAGAAAAGATAGAAGAGCTCATTACACGGCAAACTCAGCGTGTAGGGCAGGTTTTTCCCAAAAAGATGGAACAGGAATTTTGGTCGAAAAACCTGGAGCGTGCCCGTAAGCATGTACAAAAATACTTGTGGGGCGGCGTTTTATCTTACTTTATTTTTATTCTGGTTATATTACCCAGCGATTACTGGGTGATCGACAAACAGTATCTAAATCATGATTTCCTGAACTGTAGCTTAGCCTTGGCCAATGGTGCGCTATGCCTATTGGCGTTATTCGCTTTTTCTCATTTTCCTAAACTACGTCCCTATTTTGCTCCGGCCTCTATGGCACTGATGTTTTGGGCCATGATTTCCATGTCCTGGTTAACCCTGACAGTAGAAACTATTGCTTTACGACAACAAGGTATGGCCATCCTTTGCATGATTTACATCATTGGTTCGCTTATCACGGGAGTAAAGCCATTCCAGATGCTGATGACCGGTTTTTTAGCCGCCTCCGTAACAGTGGTTCTGTTTTTTCTGCTTAAGGTCGATTTTGATGCTGTGGTGCTGGGCCGTATTCTTTTCGGCAGTTGTGTGTTTGGGTATGTGATTAGTCATATGATTTTTGCGCGTGAACGGATGATTTATTTATATTCGATGCGTGCCAGAATCAGTGAAAAAATGCACCGGATTCATAATTCGGAATTATTGCATTTGAGCCAGCATGATGACCTGACCAAAATTTCAAACCGCCGTACTTTCGATGAAATGATGGAAGTATTTTATGAGCAGACCCGTCAGGAACGAAGTGCTCTGGCAATCTTGTTTATTGATATTGATTTTTTTAAAAACTATAACGATTTTTATGGGCACCAGAAGGGCGATGATGTGATCTCTTCTATCGCCAAATCTATTAAAAATGCGATTCGGCATATGGATTTTGTTGCACGCTATGGCGGGGAAGAGTTTGTGGTATTACTGCCGGAAACAGATGCTCATGGCGCCTATGCTGTAGCATCCAATATATTCAAGGCCATTGAGCGTTTGGAAATTCCTCACGAAAAATCTTCCATCTCCGATTTTATTACCATCAGTTTGGGAATTACCGTTTATCACGGAGAAGACGAGCTGAGTAAAGAAGCATTATTGGAGATTGCTGATCAGGCTCTATATCGTGCCAAGCATTTAGGCCGCAACCAGATTTATTATCAATCTATACGCTCTAATATTCCTGAAAATGATTTAATCAAATCATAAACAGACCTGATAAAAAAACCGCTCATTCGAGCGGTTTTTTGACTTTAAACAAACTTATTTGTTTTTGTCTTTGAGTTGAGGCACTGCAGAACCTGTACCCACTGCAAGTAGGCCGGTATTGGTATATATGCCCAACTTGGCACGTGTATCCGTGATATCAAGGTTACGCATAGTCAATTGACCAATACGGTCAGCCGGACTAAACATAGAATCACCTTTCTCCATGGTTAAACGCTCAGCTTCATAAGTGAGGTTAGGAGATTCAGTGTTCATGATGGTGTAGTCATTACCACGACGAAGTTCTAAAGTCACAGTGCCTGTAACCGCTTTAGCGACCCAGCGCTGTGCAGTTTCACGAAGCATCAACGCTTGAGAATCGAACCAGCGACCTTGGTAAAGTAGACGACCTAAACGTAAACCATTAATGCGGTATTGTTCGATGGTGTCTTCGTTATGAATACCGGTAACTAGACGTTCGTAAGCGATGTGAAGCAGCGCCATACCCGGAGCTTCGTAGATACCACGAGATTTTGCTTCGATAATACGGTTTTCGATTTGATCCGACATACCTAGACCATGACGGCCACCGATACGGTTTGCTTCAAGAATGAATTCAACTGGATCTTCAATACGCTTGCCGTTGATTGCAACAGGGAAACCTTCTTCAAAAGTGATAGACACTTCTTCAGCTTTCACTTCTACGTCGTCTTTCCAGAACGCAACACCCATGATTGGATCAACGATTTTGATACCGGCATTGAGGAATTCAAGATCTTTCGCTTCGTGAGTTGCACCCAACATATTCGAGTCAGTTGAGTAAGCTTTCTCTTTTGACATTTTGTAGTCAAAGCCATTGTCGATCAGGAACTGTGACATTTCCGCACGACCACCAAGCTCATCAATAAAGGTTTGGTCTAACCAAGGTTTGTAGATTTTAAGCGCCGGGTTAGTGAGCAAACCATAACGGTAGAAACGCTCAATGTCGTTACCTTTATAAGTTGAACCGTCACCCCAGATGTTGACGTCATCTTCTTTCATTGCAGTTACAAGCATTGTACCTGTGACTGCACGGCCAAGTGGTGTTGTGTTGAAGTATGGAACACCGCCAGTTGAGATGTGGAACGCGCCACATTGAATCGCAGCAATACCTTCTAATGCAAGTTGTAGACGGCAGTCGATTAAACGTGCTTTTACTGCGCCATATGCTTCAGCTTTCTTTGGAATCGCATTGTAATCGTCTTCATCAGGCTGACCCAGGTTTGCAGTATATGCATAAGGTTCTGCGCCTTTTTGTTTCATCCACAACAGGGCTGCTGAAGTATCTAGACCACCAGAAAAGGCAATACCAACTTTTTTGCCTACAGGTACATTCTGTAAGATAGTTGCATTATCAGACATTGTTAATCCTAACGATTTTTGAATAATAGGCACCCAAGTGGTGACCTAGGAGAAGATATATCCTTTGATTGTATCACTTTTAATAAGAATTTTTTTCCTTCAAAATGCGGGAATTTGGTTTTTTTGAATTAAAAATAGATAAGCAGTCAAATTAAACCCAATAAAATAAAGTTAAGCTGCAACCAATCAGGATAGAGTAATTGGAGAATTGCGTGCATCATTTAAACCAATAAATTGATTTTCGATCGGGGTGAAAACATGGTCATAACGCGCAATTAAATACAGACCAATATTGCGGTATTGCTCAGGAATTTCCATATAGTATTGAATATTATATTTAGAAATAAGTGACTTGGCGATCATGGAGATGCCCATACCCAATTGGGTAAATTGAATCAGTGCTTCCAGATCATGAATATAGGTTAATTCGCCCTTATGCAATTGATGATCGATAAAGAGTTGATCGAGTGTTTTGGCATAGCAACATTCTGATGAAGCAAGCAAAATATTTTGTTGATGAATTCCTTCCCTAAAATCACTGGAATTAATGAGGTTTTTTCCGATCAAGACCAAATGATCGTCTGCTTTATGAATGTATTGCAGGTTTTTATGTTGCGGCTTGCCCAAGGCATAAGCAATGTCTAAATGCCCGTGTAAGATTTCATCTTCAATGAAACCTGTTGCACCCGTTTTCATGGTGATGGACAGGTCAGGATAGGTTTCATACAGGTGTTGAAAAGCAGGATAAAAGCGCATGCCGCCTAAGCTGGTATTGGTGCCAAAACGTAGGAATTTCTTTTGCTGATGAATTTTATTTTCGGTTTCTTCCCAAGTGAACAGCATTTTTTTGTATTGGCTATAAAGATGTAAGCCCGACTCAGTCAATTCAACACCTTTGGGCTGACGAATAAAAAGCTGGCGGTCATAATGGTTTTCAATTTTTTTGATTTTAGCCGTCATATTGGATTGCAAATAATTCAGCTTATGCGCCGCAGCAGTCATACTTTTCAATTCCGCAACGGTCACAAAGCACCTGATGTCATTAATATCTATATTCATGGCATATTTTCCCCGCCTAAAGTACCTTATGATCATGATGCACAATCAAGCAATGCAGTCATCTCGACAGATGTTTAATATTGGTATTAAAAAAAATGATGGATACATTAAATCATAGCATTATTCATGATGGGTTATTTTCATTAAAATAATTTTGAATGAAATGGGCTGAGCAGCAAAAATGAATATTAAAGTGATAAGCGCAATTGGGTTGCTGTGTTTGATTTGGGGATCATTATGGGGATTGGTCAAACATAGTCTGCAAATTTTTCCTCCATTTTTATTTATTTCTGTTCGTTTAATTTTAGCGGCATTGACCTTAATGGGGGTTCAATTACTTTTAAGGCGGTCTGTTTTACCTGAGCGGGGACAGTGGAAAAAGCTCTTTATTTCAAGCCTTCTGATTTGTTTAGGCTTTTATGCGACACAAACCTTTGCCATGCAATTCGTAGATTCGGGTCTTTCTGCAATACTGGTGTTTACCATGCCCATCTTTATTGGCGTACTGGCGCATTATTTTTTAAATGAACGTTTAACGGCACAAAAAATCTTAGGATTGATTCTTGGAACTTGCGGATTGATTTCTATTCTATGGCCACAGTTCCATGATATTCATTTTAATCTTTCCTTGATTGGTCAAGTATTTTTGATTGTCTCAGGTTTCTTTTGGGCAACCACGACAGTGTACAGCAAGAAATATTTTGCGACTCATGACAAGATGCAACTGACGATTTGGCAAATGTTGTTAGGGGGAATCATTTTGTTGCTTGGCGCATTGTGTTTTGAACCCGTTCATTTCAATGTTTGGCTCAATCCAAGTCATGGAGGCTTACTCATTTATATCGCAATGATCGGAACAGGATTTGCATTTGCGCTGTGGAATTGGATTGTGAGTCAGGTCGATGCTGTGGTTGCATCTATCTCGATTATGATTATCCCTATCTTAAGTTTGTTTTTTGGCTATGTATTTTGGAATGAACCCATGACCTTTAATATTATTCTAGGGGCTGTGTTCATTTGTCTGGGTATTATTTTGAGTTCTGTCAAAATAAAGTCTGAAAAGCACAACCTCAATATCATCTGTAAAGAAAGAAGTTAGTGCTTACATAGCTTACATAAAAGTGAAGCCATATGAGGAAATTAGCCTTATATGGCTTTTTTATTTTGCTGTATTTGTGAGCTATATGACTGAAATTCCACGTTGCAATGCTGACATGCGACTAAAGTTGTAAGACTAAGTTTTGCCTTTATAGGCACAAGAAAAAATATAAATAAAAACAAGTAATTTATTGAGATAGGACGCAGTTGGGTGATTGTAAAAAGTTGATCTTTTACTCAAAATTATTTGCAATATTGGTCATACCAATAATTATTTAACAGACCAATATTGATCTTTAATTAAACAAAAACTACCATAATTACCAGAACATGAATTATTATTTTAAATTAATCTAATATTGGTCAGACCAATAGTGGTTGATATAAGGCAATTCAAACCATTTCTAGCAGACCAGTGAGCATTTCAAGGAGATGACAATGCTTCAACAATGGCAACAGATTTACGATCCTATGGGCAATATCTGGCTTTCCAGTCTGATCGCCCTGATCCCGATTATTTTCTTCTTTTTAGCGCTTGCGGTATTCCGTATGAAAGGCAGCGTAGCGGGAACCATTACCGTTATTCTTGCGCTTCTGGTTTCATTATTTTCTTATCAGATGCCGGTCATGATGGCTTTTGCATCGATGATTTATGGCTTTTTTTACGGTTTGTGGCCAATTGCCTGGATCATCATCGGGGCTGTATTCCTGTATAAAATTTCGGTTAAAACAGGACAGTTCGATATTATTCGTTCGTCCATTCTGTCAATTACCGAAGATCAGCGTTTACAGATGCTGCTGGTGGGTTTTGCTTTTGGAACCTTTCTTGAAGGTGCAGCGGGTTTTGGTGCACCGGTCGCCATTACTGCGGCATTACTGGTGGGGCTGGGCTTTAAGCCCTTGTATGCAGCAGGTTTATGCTTAATTGTGAATACTGCACCTGTAGCATTTGGTGCTATGGGAATTCCGATTATTGTAGCCGGGCAGGTGTCTGGCGTGGATACCATGGAAATCAGTCAGATGGTGGGTCGTCAGTTACCTTTCATGGTGCCAGTTGTACTATTCTGGATTATGGCGATTATGGATGGCTGGCGCGGTATCAAGGAAACTTGGCCAGCGGTAATTGTAGGCGGTGGATCTTTTGCGCTTGCCCAATATTTAACTTCCAACTTTGTCGGTCCAGAACTTCCGGATATTACTGCAGCCATCGCGTCATTGGTGAGCTTAACGATTTTGCTTAAATTCTGGAAACCGAAACACATCTTCCGTTTTACAGAGCAAGATCTAAATGCTAATGAATCAGCTGCTCAAGCACTGGCGATTCAAAAACAGCAAAAATATTCCCTGGGTCAAATTGCCAAAGCCTGGTCACCATTTGCCATTTTAACGCTGATGGTAACGATCTGGAGTATCAAACCTTTCAAGGATTTATTTGCCAAAGATGGGGCACTCTATGATCTGGTGATTTCTATCAAGGTGCCGTATTTGCATCAGCTGGTACAAAAATTACCGCCAGTCGTTCCTGAAATTAAGGATTACGATGCCATTTATAAATTTGACTGGATTTCTGCTACAGGCACAGCCATTTTCATTGCTGCCATCATCACCATCATTTTCCTGAAGATGAAGCCAAAAACAGCCGTAGTGACCTTTGGTGAAACCATCAATGAACTGAAAGTCCCTATTTATTCCATTGGCATGGTCTTGGCATTTGCCTTTATTGCCAATTATTCAGGCATGTCGGCCACCCTAGCTTTAGCGCTGGCACATACAGGTCAGGCATTTACCTTCTTCTCGCCATTCTTGGGCTGGATTGGCGTGTTCCTGACCGGTTCGGACACTTCAGCGAATGCATTGTTCTCGGCACTTCAGGCCACCACTGCCCAGCAGATTGGTGTGCCAGAAGTATTGCTGGTGGCTGCCAATACCAGTGGTGGCGTAACCGGAAAAATGATTTCACCACAATCCATTGCGATTGCCTGCGCGGCAGTAGGGCTTGTAGGTAAAGAATCTGATCTGTTCCGTTTTACGGTTAAACACAGTATCGTCTTTACGGTAATGATGGGTATTATTATTACCTTACAAGCTTATGTGTTCCCATGGATGATTCCATAACACGCAATTGAGGACAGCAAATGAAAGTCTCTGACAAAGTGGTACAAAACCTGCGCATCTTGATTGAACAAAACAATATGCAAGTCGGAGACCGTTTGCCTGCAGAACGTAAGTTATGTGAACAATTAGGTGTGTCGCGTTCTTCTTTGCGTGAAGCCATTCAACAACTGACCAGCATGGGCATGTTGTTAAGTAAAGTGGGTGCGGGCACTTTTTTGCAACAATTGCCTACCAACTGGTCGCAGCATCAAATTGTGCAGCCTTTAAGTCATTTGATTGATCAGGACCCTGAATATCGTTTTGATGTACAGGAAGCGCGAATTATTTTGGAAGGGGGCACCGCATGGTATGCCGCAGAACGGGCCACGCCTGAAGACCTGCAAAATATTCGCCAGTGCTACGATCAAATTTCTCATTTTCAGGCCATTGGTGATGATGAGCAGGCAGCCAAAGCCGATGCCAAATTTCATCTGGCAATTGCTGAAGCATCACACAATTTGGTGCTGATTCAAATGATGCGTGGGCTGTTTGATTTGTTGCAGTTCAACGTGGTGTTGGGCCGCCGTAAAGTCTATTCCGAAACCCACCGTTTTGATCAATTGCATCTACAACATCAACAGGTCATAGATGCAATTGAACGTAAAGATCCAGAAGCTGCCAGACAAGCAGTGTGTGGACATATTGAGTTTGTAGTACAACAAGTCCGCTCGATTGATGAGGAAGATGCCCGTCGTCAGCGTGCGAGTCGATTAAACAGGATTTAAGCATGATTATTTCTTCTGCCAATGATTACCGCGAAGCGGCCAGACGTCGTTTGCCGCCCTTTTTATTCCATTACATTGATGGCGGGGCATATGCGGAATATACGCTAAAACGTAATGTAGAAGACTTATCCAAAATTGCACTCAGACAACGTGTTTTAAATGACATGTCGCAACTTAGCCTGGAAACCAAACTATTTGATGAAACCTTGTCGATGCCGGTGGCTTTGTCGCCAGTCGGACTGACCGGGATGTATGCACGTCGCGGGGAAGTTCAGGCGGCAGTGGCAGCAGATCAAAAGGGCATTCCTTTTACACTATCAACTGTTTCAGTCTGCCCGATTGAAGAAGTCGCGCCTGCCATTCAACGTCCGATGTGGTTCCAGCTGTATGTATTACGTGACCGTGGCTTTATGAAAAATGCTCTGGAACGTGCCAAAGCTGCAGGTTGTTCAACCCTTGTATTTACCGTAGATATGCCGGTACCGGGTGCACGCTACCGTGATGCGCACTCAGGCATGAGTGGTCCAAATGCAGCTATGCGCCGTTATATGCAGTCTTGTTTGCATCCACATTGGGCATGGAACGTCGGTTTACATGGCCGTCCACATGACTTGGGTAATATTTCAAAATATCTGGGTAAGCCTACAGGTCTTGAAGATTATATCGGCTGGCTGGGCAATAACTTTGACCCCTCGATTTCCTGGAAAGATCTGGAATGGATTCGTGAATATTGGGATGGTCCAATGGTGATTAAGGGCATTTTGGATCCTGAAGATGCCAAGGATGCGGTACGTTTCGGTGCCGATGGGATTGTGGTGTCGAATCACGGTGGTCGTCAGTTAGATGGGGTTTTATCTTCCGCGCGTGCGCTTCCACCGATTGCAGATGCAGTCAAAGGCGATATCAAAATTCTGGCCGATTCGGGTATCCGTAATGGTCTGGACGTGGTGCGTATGCTGGCCTTGGGTGCCGATACCTGTATGTTGGGTCGTGCTTTTGTCTATGCCTTGGGGGCTGCTGGTGGTGCGGGAGTATCTAATTTGCTGGATTTAATCGACAAAGAAATGCGTGTAGCGATGACGCTGACCGGGGCAAAAACCATTGCAGATATTACTTCGGATTGTTTGGTGAAGTTAGATAGAGAATTGGCTGAATAAGTTGCTTGATTTCTTTTATTGATCAGTTTTGATTTGAAAAAACCTTCAAATTATTTATCAAAATTAAGAAGTTTTTTCTATAGAGTCACAAGGGACTCAGGACAAAGATTAGGAGAGAGATTTGAAATTTAATAATCCTCTCCCTAGCCCTCTCCTTTAAAAAGGAGAGGGAACTTTCATTACATATATTAAAACTGAAAGATAAAGTTGATACACGGAAATGTCATCTGCAACTGTTCGAGGCAGGACTTCTTAGGATAGGGAACGTTTCTGCGAAGCAAGTGCTAAAAGAGGGTATTTGGCGAGTTTTGCAGATTACAATGCCTTTGGTTACTTTGGGCGTAACCAAAGTAACGGACGAGCTCCTTGTATTTAACGTTTAAATGGTAAGACTCCGCAGTGATATATCCTAAATATTTAGTGTATTTATACAAAAATGTGCTTGCCCTAAAGCTTAAATTTTATAAATAAGGTTCGTATGAAAACGCAATCAGCTAAACCGCACACCATTCAAAAACTCATTAATATTGTCGGTAAGCAACATGTATTAACCGATGACAATGACACACGATTATACCGACAAGGTCGTCGTTACGGTTCCGGTCAAGTGCTGGCCGTGGTCGTGCCGGGTTCATTGCTGGAACAGTGGCAAGTCTTGCAGGCTGCGGTGGATGCAGACTGTATTGTGATTATGCAGGCTGCCAATACCGGTTTGACTGGCGGTTCAACCCCTTTTGGCGATGATTATGACCGCCCTGTGATTCTGATCAACACACGACGCTTGGTTGGCATTCAAGTGATTAATGATGCTAAACAAGTGGTTTGCTTACCGGGTGCAACATTAGATAAATTAGAAAAGCAGCTGGCACCGTTTAATCGTGAACCGCATTCCGTGATTGGTTCTTCCTGCATTGGCGCATCAGTTTTAGGAGGAGTCTGCAATAACTCGGGCGGTGCACTGGTTCGCCGTGGTCCTGCCTATACTGAACTTGCCCTCTATGCACGTGTAGATGAATCCGGACAACTGGAACTGATTAATCATCTAGGAATTAAGCTAGGTTCAACCCCAGAAGAAATTTTATTTAACTTGGAAAATCAGCAATACCAATTGGCTGATATTGAAAATGATCAACATTGCTGTGCGTCAGACCATCGTTATGCGCATGATGTGACACAGGTCGATGAGAACACGCCTGCGCGTTTTAATGCCGATCCATCACGTTTATATGAAGCATCCGGTTCGGCAGGAAAAGTCTGTGTTTTTGCGGTACGTTTGGATACCTTTGAAAAAATACCCAGTCAGGTTTTTTATGTCGGCACCAATACTCAGCAAGATTTAACCGCAATCCGCCGTTTTCTACTCACGGGTTTAGCGCGTTTACCGATTGCCGGTGAATATATTCACCGGGTGGCTTACGACATTGGTGCGGAATACGGTAAAGATACCTTCATGTTTATCGAGAAATTCGGGACGGCTAAAGTGCCGGCAGCTTTTGCCATGAAAGATAAGGTCGATGGTTATCTGGAAAAAGTCGGCATGAAAGGGCTGTCAGATAAAGTCCTGCAAATGCTGAGCAAATTTTTACCCTCGCATTTACCCAAACGCATGAATGAATTTCGTGATCTGTATGAGCATCATCTGGTGCTGCGTATCGAAAATCAGGATGTTGAACAGGTGCAGCAATTTTTACAGCACTATTTTTCTTCTCACAGCACTGGACATTATTTCCACTGTAGCGAAGAAGAAGGACGTAAAGCCTTTTTGCATCGTTTTGCCGTAGCGGGAGCGGCTATTCGCTATCGCGACACCCATCGTTCAGAAGTGGAAGATATTGTGGCGCTGGATATTGCCTTACGCCGTAATGACCGTGAATGGGTCGAAACGTTGCCTAAGGAAATGGATGAGCTGATTATCCATAAACTTTATTATGGCCACTTTTTATGTCATGTGTTCCATCAAGATTATATTGTGAAAAAAGGTGTCGATCCTTTAGCAATAGAACATCAAATGTGGCATTTGTTAGATGAACGCGGGGCTGAATATCCCGCAGAGCATAATGTCGGACATTTATATGTCGCTAAACCTGCGCTTAAACATCATTATCAAAAGCTCGATCCGACCAATAGTTTTAATGTCGGGATTGGTCATACATCTAAATTAAAACGTTGGTCTTAATCATTAAGATGCGTAAGACACTTTTTAAGGTGCTGTTTTAGAACAGCACTTTTTTTATGTTGAATTTACTGTTTCGTCAGACAATGTTTAAAAGTAGTCATAAACAAAATATTAAAAATAGGTAAAGGAATATGCAACA
>NZ_DJDC01000088.1:0-17179 GCF_002430855.1 Acinetobacter sp. UBA5934
TTACCTATTAAATATTTAACTAAATATGTTGGGACAGGAGGAACACCTAAAAATCAAAGTTCATTTGCTGAAGTGCCTGAAATTAATTGGTTTACTCCTGGGGATTTTTCTGGAGATCTTAAAATTGTTGATTCTTCCAAATATGTCACATTCTCATCAGTAGAAGATGGGGATAGTAAATTGTATGAAGGGAAGTCAGTTTTAATGATTGGAATTGGAGCAACTTTAGGTAAAGTTGCTATCAGTGATAGAGATTTTTCGTGTAATCAACAAATTAATGTTTTGACTTGTAATAAGCTTATAAATCCTGAATTTCTAACATTCTCTTTAATGAGTCAATTGGAGCAAATTAAGCAATTATCGAATTCTTCTACTATAGGTATTATTAACCAAGAAAAAACTAAGCAGATATCTATTACTGTTCCAAGCGTAGAAGAACAAAATAAAATTATTCATTTCATCATGGATAATATTGAAAAGTTCAATACTTTAATTAATAAAGCCGAATCAGCCATTCAACTGATGCAAGAACGCCGTACAGCCCTTATTTCATCTGCGGTTACAGGAAAGATCGACGTACGCAACTGGCAACATCCCAATGAGGCTAAAACGGAGTTTAGCGCATGAATATTCTCAGTTGCCTCAAACAAATGTGGAATCAAGCAGATACAAAAAATCATTGCATAAATAATTGCAATGATTCACTATATGCTCAACAACACCCGACAAGGCTAGGCAAGCAATTGCATCCTCAAACTGTCGGGTTACTTGTTTCTGGAGCCCTAAAAAATATAAAAATCAGGGCAAGCCATCTATGAAATCTTTCAATAAGCCTGCCAAAACCTTTGCTGAACAAATTGAGCTATTAAAAGCGCGTGGTATGCAATTTGCCAATGAGCAAGATGCACAATTTTACCTAGAGCAAATCAATTATTATCGCTTAGGTGCCTACTGGCTTCCGTTTGAATATACTCATTCACCACATTGCTTTAAACCAGATACCAGTTTTGAACAGGTGTTAGCGTTGTATGTATTTGACCGTGAGTTAAGGTTACTCATCCTGGATGCCATAGAACGCCTGGAAGTTGCCGTTCGTACCCGTTTTGCCTATGAACTGGCACATCGGCATGGTTGTCACGCCTATCTGCAAGGGCAATACTTTAAACCCGCCTTTAGATGGCACAGCTTACTCGAATCACTGAAAACTGAAGTGTCCCGCGCAGATGAAGTCTTTATAGAACACTATAAACATACCTATGATGATCCTGAATTACCACCAATCTGGGCCACCTGCGAAGTGATGAGTTTTGGTCAACTGTCCAAATGGTATCAGCTCTTGGCACCGATTCAGACACGTAAAGCCATTTCCAGTCATTTTGATTGCGATGAAAAACAGTTTGAAGGCTTATTGCAGCATTTTGTCTACTTAAGAAATACCTGTGCTCATCATTCAAGACTATGGAACCGAAAATTTACCAAAACCATTGCCAAACCGCGCAGTAAGCCGATGGGGCTTCGGGTGCAATGCAATTTTGAACCTAGTAACTCGGCAGAGCGAAAAATTTATAACAGTCTGGTATTTCTGCTTTATTTCATGGACAAAATCGCCCCACAACATACATGGCGTAAACGTCTGGTTGATCTACTTTTGACACATCACAACATATCAAAAACAGCGATGGGCTTCCCTGAAGATTGGCAAAGCTATCCAGTTTGGCAAATAGAACAGTAATAAAGAAATTTGGGTATTTAGGGGTAGGGGAAACATGAGATCGGATGCAACTTTAGAAACTATCTTCCAGAAAGATATTATTGCGCAAATGCAAAGCCATGGTTGGCTTGTTGGTTCAGGTATAGGCTATAACCGTGAAAAAGCTTTGTATGAACAGGATGTTTTAGGCTTTGTGCAAAAGACCCAAGACAAAGAGTGGCAGAAATTTAAAAACATCTTCCCGAATGATACCGAACGCCATTTTTTAGATACCGTGGAGGCTCAGCTTAAAAAAGCTGACATCAATGCTACCGATGTCGAATCTCGCAGCTATGGCACATTGGGCGTATTACGGCATGGTATTCGTACCCGTGGGGTACGTTTCTCATTTTGCCAGTTTAAACCTGAGCATGGCTTAAACCCTGAACTGAATCAACGCTATCAGCAAAACATCTGCCGTGTGGTGCCTGAACTGGTGTATAGCCCATACGCCAGCAAAGCCGAACTAGAGGCAACAGGCAAACAAGCCAAAAAATGGCGCATTGATCTGGTCCTGTTTATCAATGGTTTTCCAGTGGCAACTCTAGAACTCAAGTCTGAGTTTAAACAGGCTGTGCAAAATGCCATGACACAGTATAGAAAGACTCGCTTACCCAAAGACCCTGAAACCAACAAGCCTGAACCCTTGCTCATGTTTAAACGTGGCGCATTGGTACACTTTGCCGTCAGTCAGTATGAAGTCTATATGGCGACGCATTTGAATGGTGATAGCACCTATTTCCTGCCATTTAACAAAGGCACCAAAGAGCAGGGTGCAGGCAATGACATTCCTGAAAATCAAAATGAATATGCAACAGGCTATTTATGGAATGAAGTACTCACACCTGATAGCTTGCTGAATATTGTCGGTAACTTTATCCATCTTCAGATTGAAGAAAAGGAAGACTGGGAAGGTCGTATATACAAAAAAGAGAGCCTGATCTTCCCCCGTTATCACCAATGGAAAGTGGTGAATAACCTGGTTCAAGATTCCCTTAAAGAAGGCACAGGACAAAAATACCTGATTCAGCACAGTGCCGGTTCGGGTAAATCCAACTCGATTGCATGGACGGCGCATCAGCTTTCCAGTCTGTATGATGCCAATAATAAAAAGATGTTTGATTCGGTGATTGTGGTGACAGACCGAACCATCTTGGATGCACAGCTTCAGGATACGATCTATCAGTTTGAACATGCCGATGGCGTCGTGGGTCGGATTAACAATAAAGAAGGTGATGGCTCTAAATCCGAGAAACTGGCCAAAGCCTTGGAAATGGCGCAGCCGATTATCATCGTCACCATTCAGACTTTCCCGTTTGTACTGCGTGCCATTGAAAACAGCACCAGTTTAAAAGAACGTAAATACGCCGTCATTGCCGATGAAGCCCATTCATCCCAAAGCGGTTCCACGGCGCGTCAGCTCAAAGAAACCCTGATGATTGAAGAGCGTGAAGAAGATGAACAGCTATCTTCGGAAGATGTACTCGATGCAGTGATGGCATCACGTAAGGGTAGTGCTAACTTAAGTTTTTATGCCTTTACTGCCACGCCAAAGGATAAAACCTTACAGCTCTTTGGTCGGTTACCTGACCCAACCATGCCGCCGTCGAAGACCAATTTGCCTGAAGCCTACCATGTCTATTCCATGCGTCAGGCCATTGAAGAAGGCTTTATTCTGGATGTATTGAAGAACTACACCAACTATAAAGTCATCTATAAGCTCAAGCAGAAGATTGAAGAAAAAGATGCAACCGTTGATGCCAAGAAAGCCAAGATCAAGCTGAACCAATGGGTGCGCTTGCATGACCATAATATCTCGCAAAAGGTTGGCGTGATTATTGAGCATTTTAAAAAGAACGTGATGGGTTTATTGGGTGGTCAGGCCAAAGCCATGCTAGTGACCAGTTCACGTAAAGAGGCGGTGCGCTATAAACAGGCTTTTGATAAATACATTGCTGAGAACAAATACCAGAATATTCAAGCCATGGTGGCATTCTCTGGTGAGGTAGAATTCAACCAGAACGATTCTGATAGTAGTCATTTACTGGGGCAGAAATTCACTGAAAGCAATATGAACCCAAATATGAAAGGTCGTGAAATGCGTAAGGCATTCGATAGCGATGACTTTCAGGTAATGATTGTGGCAAACAAGTTCCAGACCGGCTTTGACCAGCCGAAGCTGTGTGCCATGTACGTAGATAAAAAGCTAGGTGGAGTAGAGTGCGTACAGACCTTATCTCGTTTGAATCGTACTTATCCGGGTAAAGCAGAAACTGGCACCTTTGTTCTGGATTTCTTTAATGAACCGCAAGATATACTGGATGCCTTCCAACCTTACTACCAAACAGCAGAACTGGCAGATGTGTCCAATCCTGATCAAGTGTACGATCTGGCCAACAAGCTGAAATCAGCAGGTATTTTCCTTATGACTGAGGTAGAGCAGTTTACAGAAGCTTTTTATAGCAAGAACAAACCCAATGCGGCACTTGCCAATATCTGTAAGCCTGCGATGCAACGCTGGCAACATCGCTACACGACAGCCATGAATGATTATGATGTCACCAAGAACCGTTTAGAACGCTGTAAACAGACAGGTGACGCCGTACTAATTGCCAATGCGGAAAACGAATTTGCTGAAGCGAAGAAAGCCCGTGATGCACTGGAAATCTTTAAAAAGGATTTAGGCAGTTTTACCCGTTTCTATGAGTTTATGTCTCAGATCGTGGAATATGACGACAAGGAGTTGGAGAAGCTCAGTCTTTTTGCCCGTAACTTGCGCCCATTACTGCGTGAACAGGTGGCCGAAGAAGATGAGGTTGATCTAAGCAATGTTGCAATGACGCATTACCGTTTGTCCAAGTTACGCCAACAGGATATTCAGCTTAAAGCCGATAGTACCGAGCATAAACTTGAGCCTGGTAATGAACTGGGTACTGCAAAGCCGAAAGACAAGAAAGAAGACTTTTTGTCGCAGATTTTAAGCCGTATGAATGATCTGTTTGTGACGGACAATCTGACAGAGAAAGACATGATCAACTATGCTCTGACCATTGCTGACAAGATGTCTGAAAATACGCGGATGATGATGCAGATTCATAACAACACTCGTGAACAGGCCATGCTAGGTGAGTTTGATACGGCGCTTGATGATGCTGTATTAGACAGTAATGCAGCGCATATGGAGCAAATGACACAGTTGATGAGTGATCCTACGAAGATGAAGCAATTTGCGCATATTATTTATGATGTGTTGGTGAGTAAGCAGAATAAATCGATTTAAAAGATAAAGTTAAATTAGGGGGGGAGTTATGGGAATTAAAGATTTTTTCAGTAATGCGATTGATGCTGTAACAGACACAGCCAAAAGTGCAACAGATGCTATTAAATATAACAGTGTTGTTGAATATGCTGTGATGGTTGCTAAAGAAAAAGCCTTTGATGCTGAAATGAAAACTATTGAGACTATTGAGAAGGCAACGGTCATTGTTGAGAAAGCAGGAGATGATCCAGCGATCCTTTTAAATTCAGCTAAATATATTCTTACAGGTGCATTATCTGGAAGTATTGAACCCACTGTTGTTTCTAAATATATAGCTACTCATTATGTCGCGAATGGATTAAATAATCTGAGTATGAGAGTAAATCCAATACCAGGATCAATTGTGTATTGTAATTTATTTTTGAACACTGAACATTCAGGTGTTTATATTGGTAACAATAAAATTGTCCATTTAAACAAACATGGAAATATTGAAAGTGTAACTCCTCAAGAATTCATTAGTGGTACACCTGCAAATGCCATTTATGTCTCTTGTAATAATGGTGATCCTGTAGGCAGTGAGGTTGTTGCTGAACGTGCAAGAAAATTTATAAGTTCTAGACGTGATTACAACTTATTTTTTGATAATTGCCACCAATTTTCTGCAAGTTGTTTAACTGGTGATCCTGAGAATCGACTCACCATACTGACTATGCTTAAACTACAAAGTGATATCACCTT
The DNA here is from genome assembly GCF_002430855.1 of Acinetobacter sp. UBA5934. NCBI lineage: Bacteria > Pseudomonadati > Pseudomonadota > Gammaproteobacteria > Moraxellales > Moraxellaceae > Acinetobacter > Acinetobacter sp. UBA5934. The sequence continues at coordinate 5,751 of NZ_DJDC01000088.1, forward strand.
AGATGCTAAACAATGGTTGCATTGGGATCGACGTAATTGGTGATGACTTTAGTCATAAGATTTATATTTTAATTATTGGAAATTTTTGACTCAATTTTATTTGGAGATATAAGGAATTATATCTCTTAGGTCATTGTGTAAATAATAAATGTGAAAGTTTTAATAAAACTTGAATGAAAGATACAGAGGGTGATGTGAATACGGTTTCTAAAATTAATTATGCTGAAAGAGATGCATTAGAACAGCAACGAGCTACAATGTTACAACAGCTTAAAGAGTTACAATTTCAACTATTTGATAAAAGCTCGCCAGAGGTGATTGAACACGTTAGTCAGCTTCAGTTGGAAAAGGCAAAACAAGAATCATTGCTTAATCAGGCACAAGCAAAACTAGCGCAATTAGCCCCTGAGTTAGAAAATTTTCAAGAAGGTGCTGAGAAAATTTTGTTGGAGGCAATTAGCCAGCAGGATTGGTATGGGTTCAAAAATAAACGTGAAATTGTTTTTGATAAAAGAAATGGATTTTTATTCCCCAATTTTGAATACATGCCTCATGTGCCTTGGGGTGATTGGGAGAAGCAAAAAAAAGAATATGCGCCTAATGGGATTGGAAAAAAACAATGGGATGTACTTACTAACTATTTTAAATTTAATTCAGAACAGGAAAATATTACAGGCTATAAAGACCAAAGAGATTTTAATTTTCCTATAAAATTTGCAGGCCAACAACTTGTAAGTATAGAAGTTTATACAAATGCTCGTCTTAGCTATTCTACTCAAGGTATTATAAATTTTAAAAAAAATGCAGAAAATTTTGAATTTTCAGGAGTGAAGAATCATTCAACCTGGGTGATCTTTCCGGCTTTAAAATTTTTTACTAATCCAGAAGTGACAATAGATAATCCTCGGCTAACAAATTTAGAGAAAGCAAAGACTATTTTAGACTTTTTTATACAACAAGATTGGGTTCCAAATTTTGAACCTTTTCTGGAGAAGTTTCATAATGAGGATGAAGATGATTTTCAAGAACGTTTAAATGAAGCTCAACAGCAATGTGATGAATACAATAAGATTTTCGATGCTTACTACAAGCGAATACAATTGCAAAAGAAGTTAGTAGGATTAGAGTCACAAATTGCTGAGTTGCCAGAACCTGCTCCTATTAATGTATTTACATCAGACTTTGATTATCGTTTAGAACTCGATACATTTGATCTAATAGCAGTTAATAATTCTGTATGGCAATACAGCCAAGCAAGCCAGCAATGGATTAATACTTTATTAAACCGTATTGATGAGTGGGAAAATCAACATCTGAACCTCGTTAAAAACACAGTCGAACTCAATCAAGAACTAGATAAAAAGCTACCTGTAAGTATCAATGTGACGGCTGAAGAAAAGCAGTTACTTGAATCACAACTACAACATCTAAAAAAACGTCTTGATATAGGCCTAACGCCATTGCGTTCAAACTTAATTAATCTACTGTCAGAATCTCAGCAAATTGCTTCAAATTTAGAACAGACAAATACATTATCTGGCTTAGCAGAGATTGAACAACAGATACGTCCAAGCTTTACGTTGCTTGCTGAGCATAGTGCAACACTCAGTACCAAGACATTAAAAGAAATGGAATGGCTGGACCAATCGCTTGATTTTGTAAAGGTAGTTGTTGGTGTGCTACGTAAATCAGCAGAGGATTATCTCATTCTGGTAGATAAATATCAGCAGGACTTAATGCAGTTAGGTCTAGATAACAGTATTGAATCGGAAGAAATTGCAAAATGGTTTGCAGAATGGCGTAGTGAACGGTTATCCCTTTTAAAACAGATTCAGCCTTTGTTGGATGCGGGCTTAAATAAAATCATAGATGAACAAACTGTTCTTGATGTATTGCCATGTATTGAACAGTATCAATCAGGATTGGACCAATTCTATCTACAAAAACGTTTAGGTATTCATACGACGTATGCATTCCAAGCGAATGGGCACCGTCAAGAGAAGCTTGAAAAAGAACAAGAGCTAACAAAATTAGTTCACCAGTTCATGCAACAGTTGGAAAAGATCATCTTTAATACTAAAACAACGGCGCAAAAAATCTGGTTAATACGCTTTAGTGAGGTTTGGCAGCAAGGCGTGGTCAATCAAATCACAGATTTTTTAGCCAAAGAACAGCTTATAGAACGTGATGATGTCGTTTTAATCATGAGTGAAGAATTACGTAAAGTCCAACAACAGAACTTAGCAGCATGTTTGCAGGATGCTCAAAGCTATAGTGAAGCATTGGCACAACGAGAAAAAGACGTAAATACATTGATTTTTAAAATGCGTAAGGCTTTACAAAAATAAGGGGTAGGCAATGGGGTTGTTTAGTTCAATTGGTAGTTTTGTGAGCAGTGCTGCAAGTGCTGTTGGTAGTTTTTTAAGCGGGTCTTCATCAAATAGTGGGGGGGGACGAGATCGAGACTATGGCGGTTCATATTCAACGTCGACTTCTACAAGCTCTACAGTGACCAACTATGATCCAGATAAGGTGGAAGTTGCTAAACTAGAAAATGAACGTGTCGATCTTGTTAAAAATGCTCAGCTTGAATTGATGGAAGTCAATGCTCGTCTGGAAGCAGTGATGATTGAAGCTCGATGCAAAGGCTTTCAGGCGATGCAAGGCTCAATGATGCAAATGCTTAAAGAGGTCAATTTACTCGCTGAAGAGCGTTTGGTTCTCTTGGAGAACGGTAGTCAGGAACAAGTTCAGAAAGTTGAAGCAATGTATGCTGATCTGGGAAAAGATATCGAAAATGACGACTTTATGTTTTCAAAAGTTCCCCAGATGTTGGATATAGCAAACAAATTCCCGGAGGAATCAGACAGCCGAAAACTTTATATGAGTGGTATTGATCGAGAAATGGCAAAGCATTTTGATTTCAAGACAGAACAGTTGAAGAAACTGAATGAACGTTGTCATATTGTCGTTGCCTCTGTTGTTGAAAGTAAGAAGCAAATGCAGGCCCATATTGATACCGTCATTTCTAAACGTATTGAGCACATTGAACAGGTGATGCATGTAAATGCACAGCTTCCTTATAATGCAACGGCGCAGATTGGTAGTAGCGATCAATTAAAAATTGAGCAGAAGTCTTAAATCAATTGTTAGTAACAAAAAGCTAGGTGATGTACCTGGCTTTTTCTGCATTGTTGAAGGTTTTAATTAAATCAGGGGTATAAACTTGGCTATAAAGAGCTAAAAACTATGAATCAAAATGGGATTAAAGCTGTCAGAGCACAGTAATTCACAGATAAACATCATGTACTTGCAGAAAGAATTTTAGGTTTGGTTGGTCGTATATACGATAGACACATTAGGCTTTACGATATCTTAAAAGAAACAGACCAGCAATTTTATGACCTGACAGAGTTTTGCAGATGTATCTGGTTAAAAGAAAGTAAAGCTTGGATAGCATTGGCTGGGGCTTGGAAAAAGGTTTAAAAGCAGAATTAATTGAGAGAGTTACAGTGCAGAATATTAATGAAAGGTTAATATTTTCATTGATGTGAAAGTGATTTAGTAAATTAAGTTTTTATGAAATAAAATAGGTAATTAATAGTGGATTTGCAAGAACTGAAGGTTAAATTTGAAGTCGATCGTATTCAACTTTTTTTAGAAAAATTAGAAGATGCTGAAATAGAATGGTTTTGGCAAGCACTCAACGATATACGGACTATATTTCCTAATATAGACATCTATCATGCAGGAAGTGGTAAATATGGCTATCTTGGATTTGGTATTAAGCCTATTTTAACAGGTAGGGTAAAAGACTTTCTATTAGTGAGCCATTTAGGAAATAATGAGAATGGTGAATTATTTTTCAAATTGGGAGTCATTCAAGCTCTAGCAGATTTTATTTATGAAAATGATCCAAATTTCTGTTTTGAATTTTCTTCTAAGAATTCTGCTGATTATAAATTCACGGATTGGTTATGTGAGTTGCAGAAATACGCATTTGAATTTGGTATGAGTTTGAATGGACAAGGCTTGTTGCCTGTCGATTATAAAAATCAGAGTTTGACTGCAGCCCAAGCTGTAGAGTATCTAAAAGAAAGGTATCCTAATACCTATTCAGGAACAGTTCATATAGCGGCATTTAAAACACATCTAGGAAGAGAATTAGCTTTAGATCCAGAATCTAAAACTCCAGTAATAATTTGTGATGCTCAGCCTCCAGAAGAAATAAAATTAACAATTAAGAAAGAATATTCAGAAACTGATACACGACACCATCATCTCTCCACACATGCAAAAACATTACAGGTTGGAAATAAAGCATTCTCAGTGATTATCAGTAATTTAAATGAATTAGAAAATTTTTGTGATTGGTATGAGGAAAGTGGTGATCAGACTACGGCGCTTGAGCGTAAAGTTAAAGAGTTTTTAAAGGGTTGGCCAATTGATCGTCTCAAGAACATGTCCATTAAAGACTATCATCAGGCTAAAAATATAGAATGTTTTATTACGCAAATTGATAGTTTTGATCCAACCCAAGGCGATCCAACCTTTGCTTGTTATTTTGATATTTGGGAGCCTATAGGCCTAGGAGATAACGATAAATATCATAATAAAAAACCGTATTCATGGAATAAACGGCTTGGGGATGATGCAAGTCTCGCATTTGAAACACTCAAGCAAGAAATACTTGAGATTGTAGATGCAGCTCAGCGCCGTGACTTAAAGGCAATTGACCAAATTCAGTTTACTAAAGGACTGAAGTGGATGATTGCATTTTTATATCAGGATTTTAACGATCCTTTCATCATTCCAATTGTGAGTAAAGTGAATACAAAACGTATTGGCTATGATCATCTATACCCTAAATTACCACTTCCAGAGTTTTTACCTCTTTTATTGGCTGATAAGGGAGAACAGCAATTTTTCCCTTATGTAGAAAAGCTTTTTGCGATGGTAAGAAAAGGCTACCTGGATAACAAACAAAAGAAACAGCAAACTGAAGAATTAATGGATGAAGTCATGACTCAACAACCTTTAAACCGTATCTTATTTGGCGCTGCAGGTACAGGTAAGACATTTCATACAATCAACCATGCACTATCCATTATTGAAAATAAAACCCTTGAATCATTAGAGAATGAAGATCGCACGGTGCTCAAAAAACGGTTTGATGAATATAAATCTCAAGGGCAAATCAAATTTGTCACCTTTCATCAAAGCTTTAGCTATGAAGATTTTGTAGAAGGGATTCGTGCTGAAACGGATGATAAAGGAAATTTAAAATATCCGATTAAAGCAGGGGTATTTAAAGAAATCGTTGAGTTGGCTAAAGGAAATGTTCAATCCAATATTGAAGATGAAATTGACCTATCAAATAAAAAAGTCTGGAAGATGTCTTTGGGGAAAGCAGGGATTGAAGATGACCTGTACCGCTCTTGTTTAGACAATAATGTCATTCTGCTAGGATGGGGGGATGCAGTTAATTTTAGTAAGTGCGAAAATATACAGTTCATCAAGAGTAAATTAGCTGAAGTTAATTATCCTAAAGACAGTGAAGATACAGCTGCTGGTTATGTGAATACTTTCAAGAATAAAATTCAGAATGGTGATTTAGTCGTTATTACTGATGGGAATTTGAAGTTTAGAGCAATTGCTGAGGTTACAGGGAATTATGAGTATGATGAAAATCAGGAGTTTGGATATCATCAGCTCAGAAAGGTCAATTGGCTAAAAACTTTTTCACCAAGTTTGAAAAATGAGGATTACTTTAAGAAAATTTTCTCTCAATCAACAGTCTATAACTTAGAAAATGCTGTTGATAAATCGAAGCTATCAGCTTTGTTACAGCCAGAAGCTAAGCATTCAAGTAACTTAGAAAATAAATATGTATTGATTGTTGATGAAATCAACCGAGGTAATATTTCTCGTATCTTTGGTGAATTGATTACTTTAATTGAAGATTCAAAACGTGAAGGAGCTGATGAAGCTTTATCTGTAACTTTGCCATATTCTAAAAAAGAATTTTGTGTGCCTGATAATGTTTATCTGATTGGGACGATGAACTCGTCTGACCGCTCTTTAACAGGTTTAGATATTGCCTTGCGTCGTCGCTTTACCTTTATTGAAATGCCTCCAAAGCCAGAATTACTAAATGATGTGAATGTCGAAGACATAGATGTTCAACAGTTACTGACGGTCATTAATCAACGTATTGAAGTCCTGCTGGATCGTGATCATTGCATTGGTCATGCTAATTTCATGTCATTGAAAGATCAGCCAACCTTGCAAAATCTCGCAGATATTTTTAAGCAGAGGATTATTCCACAGCTTCAAGAATACTTTTTTGATGATTGGTCAAAGATCAATATGGTCTTAAATGCCAATGGCATGCTTAAACCAAAAGCAGTGGAAAAATCAGCTTTATTCCCTAATGTCGATACTGGTTCAGAAGGCTTCTTTGAAGATCAAAAAACCTGGGAATTAGTTGATTCCACATTTGATTCAATTGAAAGTTTTACTAAGATCATTAAGTATTAATCGGGGATATCTATGCCTGATTTTACAGTTCGAGAATATGCCTTCATCAGTATCGCTTATGAAGGCTGTCCTAAGTCGACACTAGACCATGCTTATATTTCTGAGTCTGCCTTTGAGCATTTGTGTGAGTTGGCTGCATCCTTTTCAAAGCATGGTGCGAAAGTATTTGAATTGGCAGGTCGAAGAAAGATCAAGCTAGATCAGTATGTGGGTGTCATTGAAACCAAATGTGGCACACGTATTGAAATGCTGCCGAAGCATGTGGAAATGAGTGGGACTGATGATCAAAGTATTATTCAGCAAGAACGTAGACTGCTTCAGGAAATGCTCAGTGTTTCTTTGCATTTACCATACCGTGAAGCGGGTGCGGCGAACCTAAATCGCTTTAAACAGTCACTGCATGAGTGGATTATCAGCCAGTTTTTAGCCTCTTTTGAACGATTGGTTCAACGTGGCTTACGTTTTGACTACAATCGAGTTCAGGAAGAGCAGAGGTTCTTAAGAGGGCAGTTGCAGCATGTAAAATACATGCGCCAGCCTCCGTCTAAAAGGCATATTTTCCCAATCGAACATGATGTATATGAAGTCAATCGCCCTGAAAATAGGTTGATTCGTACCGCATTGGAAATCGTCTGTAAAAAGGCTAAAGATGCGAGTAATTGGAAATTAGCGCAAGAACTCCGCCTGATGACGGGTGAAATACCACGAAGTCAGAACATAAGGCAGGATTTGAGACAATGGCAATCAGGACGCTTACTTGCGCTCTATGATGAGATTAAGCCTTGGACTGAGCTAATCCTTGGCGAATATATGCCTGTATCAACGTCCGGTGAGTGGCGTGGTATGAGCCTGCTGTTCCCAATGGAAAAGTTGTTCGAGCACTACGTGGCTTATCATCTGCGCCGTAACTTGCCTGAATGTAAGGTCAAGATACAGCATGCAATGGAACATATCTGTAAACATCAAAATAGCAATATCTTCAAACTCAAGCCAGATATTTTTATTGAGCGATCTGATGATAAAAATATTGTCATGGATACCAAATGGAAGTTGATTGATCAAAGTGATCGTAGTGGACGATACGGTTTAAAAGACAGTGATATTCAGCAGATGTTTGCTTACAGTCACTTTTACTTAGAACATGAGAGCGAAGTAATATTGATTTATCCTTATAGAGTTGAAAAGTTTAATCGGCCTTTAGATGAGTTTGAGTTTAGGCAAACGGATGGTGCAAAGCTGCGAGTCGTACCATTTAATCTGGATGAGCCAGAAAATTTTAAAATTTTGTAGCTATTTTGCATGGGGTTAGGTGCAATATTTTGTACCTAACCCAACATAAACACTCATTAAGTACAATTTTGAGTACTCAATGGGTAATGGTGGAAAATTTGTTTTAAAGGATAAAGTGAATAGCCGCCACTTTTTTAGAAAAATTTTTAACTATATTATTTTTAAATTTTTGAAAAACAATGCATTTACTTGCCTTTCTTTGATTGTGAGCTAGGTTTGTAATTTGTGATATATTGCACATAATTATTTAATAAAAATCAACTTTATAATAGTTGAAGGGGAGCGGTTGTGAATTTTTTAGCTATTGCAGCATTTTTGCAAAGTTATTTTATTATCCCAGTTCTTATGGGGATATTTGTCGCTGTGATTAGCTATAGGTTCTACATAAAATATATTAAACCAGCAAAACAGCTTGATACTCAATTATGTGATGCCATAAAAGCTTTAAAGCAAGTTGAACAGCAACCTAATGTTAATACTCATGCTTTAGATCATGTTTTTGATAACAGTATTCCATTAAAACATGCATGGTTGAATTATAAACATTCTTTCCATGATAGCTATGAAGTTGTCGATGGTGCAGATGTTTTAAGAGCATCTCGTGCGACTGTATCGAGTGATATTTTTTTCTCGCAATCGGTTATTGTTGATACTCCTTTAAGAGTTGAATTCTATAAACATCTTCCAGGGATTATCACGGGTGTCGGCATTATTGCTACCTTTGCAGGCTTACTGTGCGGATTATTAGCTTTTGATCCAGCAGGTAATCCTGAAAAAGTGCAAGATAGTCTTGGATTACTCTTAGGTGGTGTGAGTGAAGCCTTTATGGCATCTGCATTGGCTATTGCTACAGCAATGTTAATTACATGGCGTGAGAAATCGTGGTTAAGACAGTGTTATGCTCAGTTGGAAATGTTAACAACAGAGATAGATGATTTCTTTGAATCTGATGATACCGGTGAGGAATATTTAGCGAAATTACTGAAATCATCGCAAGCAAATGAAACGAATGCACGTCAGTTGAAAGATAGTTTAGTCAATGAACTAAAAGTAATGATGACTAACTTGGTTGATGAAAATAAAAAGAATCAAATGGCTTTTGCATCCCAATTAACGGATAGCTATGCCAAAACAAGCAAAGATATGGCTGATCAAATAGGTCAGTCTATTTCCGATAATTTACAAGCACCATTAGAGAAAATTGCGTCAAGTGTACAGCAGGTCAGTGGTGATCAAAGTTCTGCTGTCCAAGAGTTAATGACAGATGTACTCACTGCATTTATGACCAAATTAGAATCAACATTTGGTACTCAAATGAATGGTATGAGTGAGATGATGACTCAATCAGTATCTGCAATGAGAGAGATGCAATTAGGATTCACTCAATTAATTACTGATATGAAAGTGAATAGTGAAAGTTCGACAAAAAGCTTAGAAAACCAAATGTCTAAAATGATTGAGGATATTCAGCAAAAGCAAAATGCGATGTCCGATCAAATGAATTCAATGGTCGAACAGTTGTCTAAGGGTGCAGAAAAAATTGGAGAACAGGGACAATATGCGATTGAACAATTAAATGGGAAAGTTTCTGAGCTGATTGGACATATGGGCGGAACTATGTCGGGTGTGATGGCAGATATTGCTAAACAGCGTATAGAGCAAGATCGTACAATTGCGGATAATCAGCATAAGTTACATGAACAATCTTCAATCCTAATTGATAGTCTTGGGGTAGAAATCAAAGAATTAATTGTGCATAGTCAAAATGCAGTTGAATCTTATAAAAACAATATTCAAAAGCTCACTCAGGTGACGACTGATAGTATTACAGGAATGAACAACGGCGCAGAAAAAATGCGTATAGCTTCGGAACAATTTAATATAGCTGGTACTTCACTTATTAGTGTCACAGATAAAACATCACAATTGATCTCAGAAGTAACCACTACATCTACTCATCTGACTAGTGCAAGCAGTAATCTTATTTCGTTATTGAGTGATTATAAAAATTCTCAGGATAGCGTTAATAAGGCGATCAGTACGCTTGAGGGGCTGATTAAACAAGCGCAATCTGAAGCCGGTATGAATACTAAAATGCTTGAGGATATGAATCAAATGACAACAGCATTGAATCAAGTAAAAAAAGAGATGCAAGACTATCTTGAACAAGTAAGTGATGTATTAGTGAAGAGTTTTGATAGCTTCGGGGCATCGGTTGAGACAAGTCTGAACCATTCTTTAGGTATTTATGATAATACGCTTGACCAAGCAGTTAAGCGTCTTTCAAGTGGTGTAGAAGGCTTAGGTAGCTTTGTTGAGGATCTTGAAGATATCGTTAGACAAAAGAAAAACTAAGTCTGGAGTACATGAGCAATGCTAGGTAATCGGTACTCTAAAAAGACACGTCCTAAAGATGAAGGTGAAAAACCTTTTTGGATTTCTTTTGCGGACTTAATGACAGCATTAATGACTTTATTTCTCGTTGTTATGGCTGTATCACTCATGATCGTAACTAAAAAGATTAATGAGGCTACTCAAGCTGAAGATCAAAGAAGTGCAGAAATTTTAAATATTTGTCAGAGTATCAAGCACAGTGTCAAATTGAAAGATGCAGGCATTGAAGTTGATTGTAAAAATAACCGCATTAATTTTGGTGAAGCTGGTCGTTTTTCACATAATGATTATCGTTTAAATGAGGTGGGTCGTAATCGTCTAAATACTATTGTGCCAATTATTCTTGAAGAAGCAAATAACCCACAAGGTGAAAAATGGTTTAAGCAAATAGTGATTGAAGGCTTTACAGATACAGATGGTTCATATCTATATAATTTAAACTTGAGTTTACGTCGTTCAGAATGGGTGATGTGTAGTTTACTTGATCCTAAATTTAGCTCAGGCCTAACTTTAACTGAACAGCAAAAAAACCAGGTTAAGCAATTATTCTTGGCTGGGGGGGTATCTTTTAACTCGGCTAAAGATAGTAAGGAAGCATCTCGCCGTGTTGAATTGAGAATGCAGTTTTATGGCTTAAAAGAAAAAGAAAGTGCAGAGCCTCAACCTCATTTTGTTTCAGCGCCGATTGAAACATGCCAATTGATGCGGTGATACCTATGAGCATAGCGAACTTGAAACGTCGTTTGGAGGAAAAAGTAAGGGGTCATTCAGTTGTAGATGTTACAAATGCGAAATTTGTAAAGCCTCAACGACTGCTCAAAACACTTTCTGTGCTTGATCAGAAGTTTGATGATTTAGAAAATAGCCTTCCTTTAGATGAAAAAATTTTTAGGTCAATTTCTAAATTAGAAAGCTCTGGTTTTGGGCACCTCACACGAAGAGATTGGAAAAATTTGGCTTGGGCATTAAGCAAAATACTACCAGGTGCACAAGAAAAACTTATCTTTAGTGATATTGGTAAAAGGATTATCCAGCACTTTCAACAATCAGAGATGGACCTTATTGGACTCGTTTATTTTCCATTGTTGTACAGCTATTTTGCTTTAGAAAATGAAGATGTAAAAAGTAAGCCAGCAATTTGGGTTCAATTGAGAGATATATTGAATACAAATAGGTCTGGTGTTTATAGAGAATTAAAACGTCCT
>NZ_DJDC01000083.1:0-11314 GCF_002430855.1 Acinetobacter sp. UBA5934
AAAGATTGGTTCGAGAGTTGCTGGTTAAAGCTTTCTAGTTCGTTATGTTTGCTATTTAAATATTGATCCAGCAATAAAAATTCTTTCAGCTTTTGCTGTTCAGCCGGGGTCATAAAATGCACACTGCTTTGATCGATAAAGATTGATCGTTTAATCCGCCTAGCTCCCGCATAAGCCATACCGCGCCAGTTTTTAAAAGTATCTGTCACTAGTTTATTGGTTGGAATAGTGGTTAAGGTCTTGTCAAAATTTTGTACGGTAATGGTATGTAATGACATATCAATGACATCGCCGTCAGCGTTTAGTGAAGGCATCTCTATCCAGTCACCAATTCGCACCATGTCATAAGATGAAATCTGTACTGACGCGACCAAAGAGAGAATGGTATTTTGAAATACCAGCATCAGTACTGCTGCCATGGCACCAAAACCGGCCAGCAAGGTAAAGACATCCTTTTTAAGGAACGTACCTAAAATCATCAAGCCACAGACAATAAAGATGATCAGCTTAACTAGCTGTAAATAACCTTTAATCGGCTTGTTCTTTGACTTGGGATTACGTTGATAAACCAGATTAAAAATACTTAAAAATTCACTGATGGCCAAAGCAATGGTAAGAAAAATAAACGCCTGTGCCGCCATTTGAACAAAAACAATGACTTTTTCTGAAAGATGCGGAACCGTGATAATTCCGTTCATAATCACAATCGCTGGCACGATATTGGAAATCCGGCGGATCACACTGTGCTGGGCAAAAATTTCATGATTGACAAATTTCATCTTGGAAATCAGTTGGCGAATACCGCGAACCACTACCTGCTTGGCAATAAAATTTGCCAGGAATGCCAGTAAAATTAAAATACTGAGAGAGGTGAGCATTTCTAGCCATGGATATTGATCTGACCAGTCCTGAATATTTTGTATAAATGCCAATTGTTCCAAAACTTACCCTGAAATTCTTAAATGATGAATAGTGTATAGGGTTATTTTTTTATTCTGATAAAGATAACGTTTTATATACATGAACTAAAACAAAATTCACCAGCTGCGCTGATACTGCAATGGCTTAATTTTTTATCATGATTTTGTTCTTATAGTCTATGCCAATACGAATACTGGCATAGAGAACTACTTTAACTATTGATGAACGAGACTTACCACATTAAATCATCAGGGATGACATAAGCGGCATAAGGATCTTCCTCATCTGTGGTTTGTTCATTCTTCTCGGAATTATTCACAATAATGAAGCCTTCCATTTTGTCATTAATGCGCTCTGCCAAAGCCTTGGGTAAAACAGCGTAACTTTCAGCTTCTTTGGCAATAATTAACGAACCAGCAACCAGGGCATTGTAAATCTGCTGATTGAGATAAATCTTTTTGACTTTATTGTCATCAATAAACTGGTAGGCAACTTCACCATCGGTATCTTTAATTTTGTGCTGATTGATCATTTGAACAATGGCAGCTTTTAATTCTTTACCTTGTAGCAGGCGTTTTTTCTCTAAATCCAGCGCCTGATCGCGAGCCAGTTTCTCTTGCTGATCCTGGGCAATTTTGGCCTTTAATTCAGCTTCGTTGCTTTGTCCGGTACGTTGCTCATGTACAGCCTGTTTTGACAGTTTTTTAGCCTTTTTATTATCGACTAAACCCGCTTTTAGCAATTGAGCCTGTAATGCATTTTTGACCATAATAAATTCCGATATTACTCTTGAGTCTGTCGATAACGATAATAAATCACCCAATAAATCGAGCTAAGGGTCCAACTTAACATCGCAGGGATAAGGAATGAGTTTAATTTTAAATAAGGATACATCAGGCTCGCAAGCAAACCGCCAATGAAAAATCCAAATAAAATGAGTAAATGAAGAATAATGCGTCGACGTTCTACTTCTAAACCACGTAGCCTGTAGCCTAACGCCAAACCCAAATCGGTCAAAACGCCTGATAAATGGGTTGTGCGGATGATCGTGCCTTTATAATGACTGACCATGGCATTTTGCACACCCATCGCTACACATGCCCAAAGCAAGGCATAACGAGGGAAATAGGGCAATAAAAACCAGCACAGCATAATAAAAAGAGCCACCAGGCTTAAAGGTAAACCGTAGCGGCTTCCTAGCTTAAACTGGCTATTTCCCAGTATCAATCCGCTATAACAGGAACCGATCACATAACATAGGACAACCAAGCTCAAGTAGAGGATCTGTTCAGGTTGCCACTTGAGTAAAGCCATGGCCAGCATGCTGACATTACCGGTCATGTGTGAAACGGACTGATGCAACACGGTCACCAGTCCGAGGACGTTAATCATTCCTGCATTCATTGCAAGAAAAAAAGCACCTAATTGAACCCAGAGCGGTAAAGTTTGAAGAGGCATGACGTCATAAAAAAATACTTAATAATGACTATCTTAATCCAAACCACGATCAACAGCAGCAGTAAATAACACATCTGTTGAAGAATTTAATGCGGTTTCAGTCGAATCTTGCAACACACTGATCACCATACCAATCGCAACGACCTGCATGGCGATATCGGAACTAATACCAAACAGGCCACATGCGACAGGAATCAGCAGTAAAGAACCACCGGCAACACCAGATGCACCACAAGCAGAAACGGTTGCAAGCACAGATAAAACCAGCATGGTGGTGAAATCAACCGAAATACCCAAAGTATTGACTGTCGCCAATGTTAAGATGGTAATGGTGACTGCGGCACCCGCCATGTTAATCGTTGCACCGAGTGGAATAGCGACACTCGCTGTAGATTCATTCACCCCTAAACGCTTGGCTAAATCCAGATTCACAGGAATATTGGCTGCCGAGCTTCGGGTAAAGAACGCGGTAATGCCACTTTCACGTAGACATTTGAAAACCAGCGGATAAGGGTTAGCTCGAGTAACAAAGGCCACCATGATTGGATTAATGACCAATGCTACAAAGAACATGGTGCCAATCAATACAGTGAGTAATTGGGCATAGCTTTCAAACGTATTTAATCCCGCTTCAGCAACTGTAACCGCAACAAGACCAAAAATACCCACCGGGGCAAAGTTAATCACCAAACGAATTACGCTATTTACGGCATTTGCAGCATCGGTTAAAAAGATTTTAGTGCTGTCTGATGAGTGACGGAACGCAGCACCCAAAGCAACAGCCCAGGCCAAAATACCAATAAAGTTCGCTTCACTAATTGCAACAACAGGGTTCGCCACAAAGCTTAAAAGCAGATTCTTTAAGATTTCAATCAGGCTGCCTGGTGGTTGCAGGTCCGCATTTGCCGGGATATCCAGAAATAATGTACTTGGAAAAAAGATGCTGGCAATTACTGCACTTAATGCAGCCAAGAACATCCCAATACTATACATCACAATAATCGGTTTAATGTTGGCGCTATGGCCGACTTTAAAATTGGCAATAGACGATAAAACCAGAATAAAAACCAATATAGGTGCAACAGATTTAAGAGCTTTAATAAACAAGTCACCCAAGAGGCTTAAATAGGGAGCGACATTAGGGAACAAAACAGCAACACCAATACCTAAAATAATGGCGATAATAATTCGGGAGACTAAACTCAAACGCATTAAAGCAGAAAACATAAAGGTGCCTTGTCACACATACGAGGACTAAAAAAATCACAAAGATATGCGGCATTTTATACCTAAAATTGATATTGCTAAAAAATAATTTCCATATAAAAACTAACTGTTTATTTTTAAAGTCGATATTTTCAATTTTTAATTAAAATTTTTCATATTTTGAAATATTCAAGTAATACAAATGCTTCTGCTTATTCTGCTGTGTTGTATTTGGTCAGGCCATTCTATTGGATGTATTTTAGTCTTTCACTAAAGTTCAAAAGCTATTTTTGAGAGCAACACCAGAAATCCCATGTGGCTAGTTTTATCTCATTGATCTTAAAAATCTTCTGGGGAAAGTTCTTGCATGGCCTGAAAATGCGAAAGATAAATCTTGCCACTTAAGTGTTTCAGCAATTTTGAATGCTGTAATTTATCCATCACTGGACCCTTAATTTCCGAGAAATTCAGTTTAATGTTCAATTTATTAAGCTCGGCATTCAGATCTTCCAGCATTTCCAGCGCACTCAGATCAATAGCACTAATACTGGAACAGTTAAGAACCACATGCTCTAAATCAGCATATTGACTCATAGCATTAATCAGAAAGCCTTTAAAAGTATTGGCATTTAAAAAGGTCAGGTTTTCATCTATCCGCATGGACAGAACTTTGTTGGAGGTCAGTACATCATGACGCTGTATATTTCTAAAATGCTGGGTTCCTTCGACCAGACCAATGACCGCAATATGCGGGCGGCTGATACGCCAGAGCAGCAAAATAAAGGTAGAGACAATCCCCAACAGCAAACCGGTCGAGATATCGATGCAGAGCACACCAAAGAAGGTAATCCACATGGCAATACCGTCTGCTTTGGAATAACGCCAAGTTTCAATAAATGGCTTAAAATCAACCAGTTTCCAGATAGACACGATGATGGTGGCTGCCAGAATGGCCAAAGGTAAATCACGGAAGAAACCAGTAAAATAGAGGCTGACCAGGATAATAAGCAGGGATGAAATCACGCCTGCCAGCGGCGTTTTGGCACCGGCATCTGCATTGACCACCGTGCGCGATAAACTTCCGGTGACTGGAAATGCCGAGCTGAGACCGGAACTTAGATTGGATAAACCTAACGCAATCAGTTCCTGGTTACTATTTAAATGACTGCGTTGCTGTAAGGCAGTGGCCTGAGCAATGGACAGTGATTCGACAAAGCTGATCATGGCGATCATGGCTGCACCTGGCAACAAGGTCATGACCAAATCCAGATTCCAGTAGGGCATACTCAGCGGGGGAAAACCAGAAGGAATTTCTCCTACCGTTTTAATGCCCACGGCTTTTAAATCTAAAAAATAGACCGCTGCAATTGAAATCACCACCAAACTTAAAGGCAAGGCTTTAGTCAAAAAAGCTGTCGAACCTATCCGGCTTTGCACAGCATTAGAACGTAAAACTTTAGGAAGATAAATCAAAAAAATAAGTGCAAGCAGACCAAACATCAAAGATGCCAAGTTGCTGTAACTCATATATTGCCAAACACTGAGTACAAACTCAGGAATATTATTGGCCTTTAAAGGTACATCGACCAGAAATTTGAATTGGCCTAAAGCAATCAGCAAGGCAGAAGCAATAATAAAACTCTTGATCACCGGATGACTAATCAGCTGAATCAAAAAGCCAAATCGAAAGATGCCTAATAAAAGTGAAATAACACCTACCATCACGGCCAGTAGACAGGCAGCCTGTATATAAACGGGAGAACCCACTTCAAACAGCGGATTGAGGGTCGCGAAAGTCATCATGGAAATAATCGCGACCGGGCCAATAGACAGTGTAGGACTGCTTCCGACCATGGCGTAAATGATCATGGGCAAAATACTGGCATATAGTCCTGTAATGGGCGGTAATCCAGCCAGCATGGCATAGGCCATTCCTTGCGGAACCAGCATTGCGATGACAATCAGTGCTGAAAGAAGGTCAGATTTAAATTTGTTTTGATTGTATGTACGCAACCAGCGCCAGGCGGGTAATAATATTGTTAAGCGAGAATTTAAATCTGACATATCTAAAGCTAAATCACTATTTCAGATATATTATGCATAAAAAATGCTAAGAAGTCTTGTTTCAGGAAGATAGGGACTAATGACATTTACTGTGCAAAATAGCGAGAACTTAAAATTTACTCGCCAAACCAGATTCAGCAGCAAGTGCAGTTTAGATAAAAAGATAATCTTTTTCGGATTTAAAAAGTAAGCCTGCAAGGCATTCCTTTAGTTCCGGCATAGTGTGATGATTTTGCCAGCAGGATATTCCTTCAGAAAAGCTGGATTCTGATATTCTCGGCACGATTAAAATCGAAATTTATGATTAAAATTTTGTTAATTTTATCGATAAATATGTTATAAAATGTAAATATAGTCACACTATTTTAGGGTCAAGTTTTGAAACAGATTCTTTTGGCACTTAAATTAAATCTTCGAAAACTGATCCTGATTTCGACTATTATCAGTGTGTCGTGCTTATTTATTGTGTCTGTATTTATTCTCAACTATGTGATTAAAGACCAGCTCATTCAAAATTCACTTTTAGTGAATGTCAAATATGCTTCAAAGGTTGCCAATAGTGCAGATCAGCATTTTGATGATATGCTGAAAGAGTTAAAATATAGTGCTGACCTGTTAGGACAAGATTTTTCTAATCCTCAATTAATTCAAGAAGAAACAAAGCGTCTTAAAAATCAATCTAACAAATTTAATAGTTTATTAATTGTAGATCCGCAAAGAAGAATCATCTCTTTTGCGCCGCAAAGTTTAAATTTGAGTAGCCATATTTCATATAAATCAGTCGGCATTACTGAGTCTTTAAAGCATAAAACCACCTATATTTCTTCTCCTTATTGGTCAGTGAGACATAATCTGGTGGTAATGTTGTCGCAACCCATTTATGACCGAAATAAAAATTATCAGGGCATGATTGGCGGCACGATTTATCTACAAAAAAATAATCTTATCCAGAAAATGCTTTCAACCGAATATGATTTTAAAAAAAGTTATATGTATGTCATTGACCAGGATAATCGAATTATTTTTCATCCAGATCCGAAAAGGATTGGCGAAAAAATTGTCAATAATACCGGGCTGGACTATATGGTACATAAACGAATAGGAAATGTCCGGTTAATCAATAGTCGGGGCGTCGAAAATTTGGCAGGTTTTGCCTATATTCCGAGTACCAACTGGATTGTCGTTTCCCAGCAACCGACCGAAGAACTGTTAAAGCAAGCCAATGTGATTCTTTTAAAAGTTTCGGTCGGAATTTTATTTTTCTATTTATTTATCTTTTTTATTGTCTGGAGAATGTCGCGCTTTATTTCTTCACCTTTAAATAGCTTGGCGAAAATGGCCAGTATGCTTAATCAGCCAGACATTCAGGATAAAATTAAACAGGTTGATCCCTGGTATTTTGAAGTTTTAAAGTTTAGAACCTCATTGCTGCTCAGTTCCCAAGCCTTTACTGAAAAGATTACGGAACTGCGTCAACATGTAAATACCGATCCACTGACAGGTTTATATAATCGACGGGGAATGCAAATCTTTTTAAAAGAAGTGGTGAGTCTAGAGAGAGATTTTGCCGTCCTTGCAATTGATATCGATTTTTTTAAGAAGGTGAATGATACTTATGGTCATGATCAGGGAGATATCGTTTTAAAAACCCTGGCCAGTTTTATGAATAATAATTTCAGAGAGGGAGACATTTGTTGTCGTATAGGCGGGGAAGAGTTTATTGTATTAATGACCACCTCAGACCCTAAGGTCGCTTATAATGCTGCGGAACGTTTAAGAAAAACAATGGAATCAAGCAACATTAATTCTATCGGACCCATCACCATATCTATTGGAATTGCCTTTTGGCCTAAAAGCTCGGACAGTGTGAGCGAAGTTTTTAAAATGGCGGATAATAAACTTTATCAAGCTAAAAATAATGGACGTAACTGTATTCGTTATTAGAGCATGGAACGGTAGTTATTTTTCTACTTCTTCTACCGGCTTATAATGAAGCTTGAGCTCTGAAAGTGAAGCCGGTCTAGCAAAATAGAAACCTTGAAAATGGTCACATGCATATTCTCTGAGAAACTGGGCTTGGGCTTGAGTTTCTATCCCTTCAGCAACCACTTGTAATCCTAGTTGATGAGCCATGACAATAATAGCTGCGACAATAGCACCATCTTTCTCATTTTGAGGTAAATGTTCAATAAAACTGCGATCAAGTTTGATTTCATCCACAGGTAAAGTGCGTAAATAACTCAGGCTGGAGTATCCTGTTCCAAAGTCATCGACAGAAACTTTGATGCCCAAATCACGGACCGCATTTAAAATTTCTAAAGAACGGTCAGCACCTGCAATTAACATGGTTTCCGTGACTTCAATTTTTAATAATTCAGGCTGTAACTGTGTATTGGCCAAGGTCTCTCGTAACTCATACAAAAAGCCTGTGCGCTTGAACTGTAAGGGCGAAAGATTGACGGCTACACTCAGGCTGGCGCTATTTTTCTTATTCCATTCAACAATATCCTGACAGGCTTGCTGTAAAACCCATTGACCAATCGCTACAATTTGACCGGTTTTTTCGGCGAATGGAATAAAGTCTGCTGGAGAGATAAAACCTCTTTGTGGATGCTGCCAGCGGATTAAGGCTTCTACACTTATTAGCTGGCCTGAATGAGCATCAATAACCGGTTGATAAACCAATCTAAACTGTTGTTCTTGCAGGGCAAGCATTAATTCATGCCGCATCAGCACATAATCGATTTTCGGTGTGCTTGTAGCGTCAAAAGCATACCAGTGCCAGGCATTTCCACCTTCTTTTTTTGCTTCATTCATTGCATGTATCGCATGATGAAGCAATTGGGTAGATTTTTCTATCTGAGCGCCATCATCTGCAATACCAATACTCGCACTCATATGGATTTTATGGCCATCGATATCAAAGGGTACGGACAGACTTTTTAAGATACGCTCTGCAGTGACGGCGGCCTGTTTTAAATCATGGCATTTATTCAGCAATATGCCAAATTCATCTGCGGAAAAATGAGAAATGATATCTTCTTCTTGAACGATCTGACGCAGGCGATTTGCTACAGCAATCAGAAGCTGATCACCACTGAGGTGTCCCAAACTTTGATTTAAAGGCTGGAAACCATCTAAATCAACATACATGACGATCAGGGGACGATGATGCTCATGCGGTATGTGGTGAAAAGCGACATCCAGTATTTTTTCAAAGGTATGATGATTAATTAATCCGGTTAAACTGTCGTGGGTTTGTTGCCGGGCGATATATTCGCTATTTGCCCGCTGTTGAGTAATATCCTGCTGAATACCCATAAAATGTGTGCAGATATTTTTGTCATCAAAAACCGGTCCTAATATCAGCTGGTTCCAGAACCAGCTACCATCTTTACGATAATTCTTTAAGGTGATCTGAATTTCTTGTTGTTCTTGGAGGGCATGATGGATTTTATTAACTGTTTCAGGATCTGTATCAGGGCCTTGCAGAAAACGACAATTTTTACCGATCACTTCTTCTTTATTATAACCGGTCAGCGATTCAAACGCAGGATTAACATATTCAATGGCCTGATCTGGGGCAGCATTGCTCAATATAATTCCAAGAGGATTGGCATCGACACTACGTTTAAGCAGACGCAGCATTTCTTCACTTTCACGCCGTTCTGAAATATCACGAGCGATACCAAAAACGCCCACCACCTGTTGAGCTTGCGTAATGGGTAAATAAGTCAGGTCTAGCCAGTAACTTTCCCCTAAGACATTCAGGGCTTGAATTTCCAAATGCTGACTGTTTCCCTTTAAGGCTTGTTCAAATGCAGTTTGAGCCAAAGATTGAAATTCAGCACAAATAAAATTCGAGAAATGTAAGCCTCGAGCCTGTTCAAGATTAAATTGAGTGATCTTTTCAGAAACAAGATTAACATCAATCACGATGCCTTCTAGATTATGTTCAAAAATCGCGTCCGGATGGTAAGTGAAGAATGAGCGATATTTATCATGCAGAGCCAGTCTCTGCTGACGTTCTTCATGCAGATCCATACTTAAGGCAATGAGAGATGCCGCATGACGAAGTAATTTAATATGAGTCGGTGTTGGACATTTAGGCGAGCGATAATACGTTCCAAAGGTACCGTAGAGTTTGCCTTGCGCGTTAATAATAGGCGTAGACCAACACGCATTCAGATTTTCTTCTTGGATAAGGGTTCTGAAATTGTTCCAGTTCTGATCGGTAGTTAAATTTTCACAAATCACGAGTTTTCGGTGAAAAGCTGCTGCACCACAAGCACCGACATTTGGGTCTGCTTTTATCCCATTAATTGCTTCTTGATATTGGGTGGAAAAATGGTGGGTACCGCTAATCAGGCTTAACGTTTGTTCTGTCTCTGAGTACCCCATAATGGATACCATTGAATCCGGTATCCGGGCTTCTAACCATTCACTGACGGTCTGAAATATGATGGGTAAGTCAGCGTGTTGCCCAATTAAATGAAAGATAGATTGAGTATCTAAATAACTCGCTGTTTGACTCATATCGCATTCCTTCCCTGAGTTGTATCGCGTATTTTTTAATAGATTCTCAATCAAAATCTTTACACCAGATCGATATACTGATTATTAATTTTGTATAAACAATATAACAAAAATGTGATTATCCTCACATAGAATTATTTGAAAATCTGCATAGATATCAAGCTTTGACTTAAATAAATTATATTAATGCTCATTCCTCTAAAAAATATCTACCTTTGCTAAAAACGCTAAAACTTACTGTGCCAGCTGTTCTTTGCAGAGCCATAAAAAATCTCTACTTATTTCTAAACTGTATTATTCAATAATGCAAAAAAATGGAATATAAAATCAAGTCATATCTAAAAAGAAGGGGGGATTTATATGAAATCATGCATGAAGTAAAAATGCATTTACAAGATTAAAGCAGTGTGAGCTTCTGCAGCTCGTTATGACAAGCTAGAGCAGAACTATAAAAGTGAGATTGCCCTAGCTGGTGTCTTTATCTGTTTATACCTATGAAATGTCAAAAGATATTAATATCTTTTCCATTTTCTTTTGAGATAGTATTAAATTAGATTTTTCGGACAATACAGTTGATAGAGGTTATTCAGTACCTGAACGAGTTTTTCATCTTTAATGGAATAAAAAATCTGTTTGCCATCACGACGCGTAGTCACCACATCGCTTTTACGTAGCATCATCAATTGCTGGGATAACGTAGGTTGGTTAATCTGTGTCATCTGCTCTATTTGGGAGACATTTAATTCCTGTTTGGCAAGATGACATAAAATAAGTAAACGATCTGTATTGGCTAATGATTTTAATATCGTGACCACAATATCAATAGACTCATGCATAGAAGCAATTTCAAGATCGGTGTTCATACAGCATTTCCATACTACGCAACAGTAACCTTGGCAGTATAATCCCTGATGAATCTTATATAGGATGAAAATGTAAGATTTTCAATGGTTTTTAATGAAGGTAATTATCAAATATTCTTATATTCATTAAAATAAGGCATTTAACCTAAATTAAATGCCTTATATGCACATCAAATATAGCGGATCAGGTTTTAGGGGTGGTTTTGAACGCTTTTAATTCTTTCTCGTTAAAATGTAGAGCTTGCGTAATCGCCTGACGCATTTCA
>NZ_DJDC01000068.1:0-493 GCF_002430855.1 Acinetobacter sp. UBA5934
TACAAACCGCTTGCAGCAAGCTTTATCAGATGCTCAATCTCTGGCCATGGGTAAAGATAATACTTCTATTGAAGGTATTCATATTTTATCTGTGCTATTAGAAGAGCCTGCCAATATCAGCTTGTTACAGCAAGCCGGGGCAAATCTACGAAATCTTCAAACCAAGTTGCAGCAAGCACTAAATGATGCACCGACTATCGCTAATCCAACCGGCGACATTAATCTGAATCCGGAAGCGGTACGCGCATTAAATCTGGCAGACAGCTATGCACAAAAAGCCGGGGATGAGTTTCTATCCACCGACTGGGTATTACTTGCTTTAGCGGAAACTGGTGCAACCAAAAATTTATTGAATAATATAGGCGTAACCACTGACGGTTTACGCAAAGCAATCGAAAATATCCGAGGTGGCGAAAAAGTCATGAGTAATACCCACGAAGATCAACGTGATTCACTCAATAAATACACTATAGATTTAACTGAACGTGCCATG
>NZ_DJDC01000068.1:610-2673 GCF_002430855.1 Acinetobacter sp. UBA5934
ACGTCGTACCAAAAACAACCCGGTGCTGATTGGTGAACCTGGTGTCGGTAAAACGGCAATTGTTGAAGGTCTAGCGCAGCGTATTGTCAATGGCGAAGTTCCTGAAGGACTTAAAGGAAAACGCGTTCTATCGTTGGACTTGGGTTCATTGCTTGCAGGCGCAAAATATCGCGGTGAGTTTGAGGAACGCCTAAAAGCGGTGCTGAAAGATTTGGCCAAATATGAAGGGGAAATTATCCTATTCATTGATGAGTTGCATACTTTAGTCGGCGCGGGTAAGGGCGACGGCGCAATGGATGCAGGCAATATGTTAAAACCTGCATTGGCACGTGGTGAGTTACGCTGTGTCGGCGCAACAACACTGGATGAATATCGTCAATATATTGAAAAAGATGCAGCGCTGGAACGCCGTTTCCAGAAAGTATTGGTGGATGAACCGAGTGTTGAAGATACCATTGCGATTTTACGTGGTTTGAAAGAAAAATACGCAACTCATCATGGTGTACAAATTCTGGATTCAGCTATTATCGCGGCTGCGAAAATGTCACATCGCTACATTACTGACCGTCAGTTGCCAGATAAGGCAATTGACCTGATTGATGAAGCAGCTTCACGCATCAAAATGGAAATTGACTCAAAACCTGAGCCACTTGACCGTTTAGACCGCCGTTTGATTCAACTGAAAATGCAGCTGGAAGCGGTGAAACAGGATGCAGATTCGGTCAGCAAAGCTGAAGTCAGCCATCTGGAAAAACAGATCGAAGAAGTTCAGCGTGAATATAGCGATCTGGAAGAACAGTGGATTGCCGAGAAAAGACTAGTTGAAGGTACAAGCCAGGCGCAAGTGGAATTGGACAAGGCACGTACCGCATTCGAAAAGGCCCAGCGCGAAGGTGATCTGGCAGAAGCTAGCCGTTTGCAATATGGCGTCATTCCAGAGTTGCAAAAACGTCTTGATGCTGAAGAAGTGGCTGAAGAAAACAATGAAGAGCCAAAACTGATTCGTACCAAAGTCACTGAAAATGAAATTGCTGAAGTGGTGAGTGCTGCAACGGGTATTCCAGTCGCAAAAATGCTGCAAGGTGAGCGCGAAAAATTGCTGCATATGGAAGAATTCCTTCATAACCGTGTGGTCGGGCAGGATGAAGCTGTAGTGGCGGTATCGAATGCAGTGCGTCGTTCTCGTGCAGGATTGTCCGATCCAAACCGTCCAAGTGGCTCATTCCTGTTCCTCGGTCCGACCGGGGTAGGTAAAACTGAACTGACCAAGGCTTTGGCAAACTTCCTGTTTGACAGTGATGATGCCATGGTACGTATTGACATGAGTGAGTTCATGGAAAAACATTCAGTCAGCCGTTTGGTCGGTGCGCCTCCAGGATATGTCGGCTATGAAGAGGGCGGGATCTTAACTGAAGCCGTGCGTCGTAAGCCTTATAGCGTGGTATTGTTTGATGAGGTTGAGAAAGCGCATCCAGATGTATTTAACATCTTACTGCAAGTGCTGGATGATGGCCGATTGACAGACTCGCAGGGCCGTGTGGTTGATTTTAAAAATACGGTCATTGTCTTGACCTCAAATCTAGGTTCACAGGATGTACGTGAACTGGGCGAGCACGCAACTGATGATGAAGTTCGGGCAGTGGTCATGAGTGCGGTATCGCAACATTTCCGTCCAGAGTTTATTAACCGTATTGATGAGCTGGTGGTGTTCCATTCACTGAAAAAAGCCCAGATTCGTGGTATTGCTGATATTCAGCTGGACCGTTTACGCGCACGATTAAGCGAAAAAGATATGCGCCTTTCAGTGGATTACAGTGCATTCGATCAATTGATTGAGGCGGGTTTTGACCCGGTATATGGTGCTCGTCCATTGAAGCGTGCTATCCAGCAACAAGTGGAAAATACATTGGCTCAAAAAATCCTGAGTGGTGATTTTCTGCCAGGAGATACTATTTCCGTCAAAGGAGAAAATGGTCATCTTGAGTTTGAAAAAATGAAATTAAGTTAATTACTTGATTGTACTGAAAGATAAAAAAACAGATAAAACCTGGCTTCGGCTGGGT
>NZ_DJDC01000068.1:2764-13923 GCF_002430855.1 Acinetobacter sp. UBA5934
GTTTTTTCTTATTCACGTTTATCGTATTTTTGTGAAATTCGTCTGACTTTATTTGATTTCTCAACTTTATAGGTCATAAAATAGCCTCGCTTTATATAAATACACTTGTATAAAAAAGCGGTTAAAACAAAAACAATATTGCCTTCGTAAGAGAAGGTTACATGGAATAGTAATTATGATCGAATTTAAGCTGATTCGTCTGCTCAAAAATGAGCCCTATAGTGCATATAAAAAATGCAGCCAAGTCACAATTCAAGAACTCAAGCGTATGTATGATATTTATCAAAAATATTATGCCAATACACGTTATGAAATTTTTGAACGTGACTTTCTAGAAAAAACGGGTGTTTTCCTTATTATGGAGCCTAAAACCAAACAAATCGTTGGTTTTTCTACCGTGATGGAACGCGATTTTGTGGTGGATGGTAAAGCCCACCATGCCTTTTTTAGTGGTGACACCATCATTGAAAAAGAATATTGGGGCAACAGGGCGTTAACCCGTGCCATGTTTCGTTATATCGTAACCTTTAAAATACGTTATCCATTAAAACCTATTTACTGGATCTTGATTTCTAAAGGATTCAAAACTTACTTACTGTTGGCTAATAATTTTTATAGTTATTATCCGCACTATGATGAAAAAAATCCTCATTTAAAAGACTTTGTAGAGTCTTATTGCCATCAATATTTTTCTGAATATTACGAGAAATCTACAGGATTACTGAATTTTGGTGATGACTATCAGCCTTTAAAAGCAGATGTAGCACCCATTACGAAAGATGTACGTGAAAAAAATTTCAAGATTGCATTTTTTGAAGACAAGAATCCAACCTGGGTAGAGGGAACTGAATTACCTTGCATTGGTGAATTGCGCTGGAGCGATTTATACCGTTACGTGCATCGTTTCCTGAGTAAAAGTACCAGTGAAAGCAAATACGAGAGTAAAAATCGTTATAAAACCCGCCCTCTGCATATTGCCTCGGACTCAGATTCTAAGGTGGCTTAACGATGGGTTTATTGCTTTCCGCTTCACATCAAGTATTGGAATTCGCCTGTCGAAAAGCCTTCAAGCGTTATCGGCAGCAAGCGAATGACTTGGAAATGGTGCAACGTCAAAAATTGGATCAGTTTTTAAAACAACATACATCAAAAAGTCTGAGTTATGAGAGCTTTACAGAACACTATCCTTTGACACGATATGCGGACTGGAAAGAGAAAATTGAACAGTCTCGGCAAAGCGGAAAAAACTGTTTAGGTGCAGAGAAAATTGTACGTTTTCAGCCGACCAGTGGTTCAAGTGAAGCACTGAAATTTATTCCTTATACACAATCTTTCCTGAACGAGCTGGATGAGGCGATTGGACTGTGGTTAAGCAATTTATATCGCCAGCATCCACAATTAAAAAATTCAACTCATTATTGGTCGGTATCTTGGTTACCTGAAAGCCAGCGCAAACTTTTAGAAAATAGTAATCTTAATGATGACAGTGCTTTACTCAATGTTTCCAAGCGAATATTGAGTAAAGTCACCCAATCCGTGCCTACGGATATTGCGTTGGCAGAGTCTGCCGATGATGCCATGTTTGCCACAGCTGTATTTTTGGTGGCAGATAAAAATTTAGGCATGATTTCAGTCTGGAGTCCGACATTTGCATTACAGTTGCTGGATATTATTGAGCAATATCAGGAAGAAATTGTCACGGTATTAAAAACCGGTCAATGGTCACGTCAAGGCCTGAATTATTTGCCGGCACCCAAATCATCCGAACAAAGTTATAAATTGCAGCGACTCAATTTACAGGATCCATTGGCTTGGAAAGAGCTCTGGACGAAATTAACTTTGATTTCCAGTTGGGATACTGCAAGTGCTGAACGTTGGGCGAAAGATTTACAAGAACGGATGGCAAATGTTGCTTTTGAAGGCAAAGGTTTATGGGCAACAGAAGGTGTGGTCACCCTTCCATTTGCAGATCGTTTTCCATTGAGCTATCAATCACATTTTTATGAATTTATTTTGCAAGATACTGAACAGGTCGTACCGGCTTGGCAACTTAAAGTAGGTGACATCGTCAGTCCGGTGATTACTACAGGTTCTGGTTTGATCCGTTATGTGATTGATGATGAATTGGAGGTGGTCGATTTTTATCAAAGTATTCCATGTTTCCGCTTTTTAGGACGGAAAATGACGGTCGATCTGGTCGGTGAAAAACTGGATCATAGTGTGGCGGTCAAAGTTTTGGCAGAGTTTAAGCAGGAAGATTATCTACCGATCAGTATTTTGGGTATTGAACATTGCCATAGGAAAAAGCCGCATTACATTATGCTGAGTGAAGGAAATATCCAAAAACAACCCAGTGCTGCTGCTTTAGATCAGTTATTAAAAGAAAATTTTCATTATGAATTGGCACGCAACCTTGGACAGTTAGACGAGCCTGAAGTAAAACATGTAGAAAATGCCTGGGATTATTACAAGAACCTTGCCATGAAGAACGGAATGATTGAAGGCAATATTAAGCCTGAACCGTTAAAAAAAATGAAAACAAAAATAATTTGAGTAAATCCTTATGAGCTTAAATGTATTACGTGTATTGAATGACAATAACAATGAAATTTATCGTTCATCAAATGAGCCAAATTTTGTGGTGCGATCAGCTACAGCAGCAGATGATGAGCAACTGGTGAAGTTGATTGCGGAAACCATGCCCAGTAATGGCATGACTTGGGCATTTGAGCGTTATCCAAGTTATCTGGACGCTAGCCATGCGCAATATCATCATCCTGATATCAAGTTGGTCGTGCCAGAAGATAATCATTCTCAAGTTGTTGCCATGATGAATTTGGGTTGGCGCAATTGTTTTATCAATGGTAAACCAGAAGTACAGCGTTATGTCGCGGATTTACGCATGCTGCCTCAGCATCGCGGTAATAAAGTCATGCGCTTGTTGATGGATTATGTCTATGACGAAATCCCGCGTTCGACTATTTTTGAAAGCGTGGTTCTAGAAGACAATACTGTGGCATGTGGAATTTTGCATAATGAACGTAAAGGTTTTCCAATTCCTTTTCATTATGACGATATTCGTACCTTTACTGTTTCGCAAGCAGTTAAACCGGAACAATTTTCTCAGTATTATTTTCAGCAAATGAATGTGGGCCATGTGAGCCAAGTCAATGCTTTTGTGAATTCCATGAAAGAGCATTATAATTTTTTACCCGATTATGATTTTTCAGGATTGGCGGAATCCAATCATCCGTTTTGGCTGGGGATGAAGATTCATGATTTTTATCTGATGTACGACCAAAATCATAAGATGGTGGGATTATATGGCTTGTGGAATCAGAAATCCTTTAAACAAACTCGCGTAGTTAAGTATTCATTGCCATTAAAAATATTGAAGCCTTTTTACAATATTTATGCTGGAGTGAGAGGTGTTTTATCTTTGCCTAAGGTCAACGAGTCCTTTGAATATTTAATGATTCATAGTGCGCTGTGCCATCCTGAGCAACTCGATGTATTTTCCAGCCTGATTTATCATGCCAAGCAACAAACAAAATTACGCAAGAAACAGGCATATTGCATTACTTTAGCCGACAATGATCCAAGAATCAGCTGGATGGGCAATACTACCTCGCATATCATTCAAGCCAAACATTATTTTCATAGTTTTAAAGCCAACCCATATACGACTTTTGATCGGAGTAAAATCAGTTATTTCGAGCCGGGTCGGATTTAACCAGCTCAGCAGTATTTGAATCTAAAACCGTATTCCCTCACATGCAATATGATAAGGGTATCTAATTGTGTGAAAAGTTACACTAATTTTATTTTTTAACATATACTCGTCGACAAAATAAACAAAAAACGAGACATATGATGTCAAAACTAATCTGGGGTATGGGAAGTATTGCTGTATTGGCAACAGCGGTCGTAGGTGGCAATTTATATGCAGATAAGAGTTTAAACTCGTATTATCAACAGAATCAAAAATCCAACTTATTATCCATTCAATATCATAATTTTAATATGGGACCTATGCAGGGTTCTGCCGACTGGGTGGCTGAATTTACTCTTGATCCCTGTAAACCCAAAGATGTTTTAATCCTGAACGGGACTGATGCTATTAAACGCAGCTGGAATGGTTATCACATTGAATCACAAATTCATCTCAAGCAAGGTAATAAGGTCTTTCAAGGACTATTGAAACAGCCTTTAACTGCTGAAACCAAAATAGACTGGTTAGGCGTAATTCATTCATCCTTGACCACACCAGTCTATGAAAAAAATGAGGCAGATACAAAAACCCGCATTGATTCGATGACATTTAAATTAGATGCAAAATCTAAAGCGAATCAACTGGATGTGCTTAATCTTAAATTTCAGATTCCGAGTATGACAGTGAATGATAAATTGGGTCATATGCAGATGAGCGGTTTGGAATTTGAAACGAATCAGGGGTTAAATGCTGTTCTAGATAAGGGGAAAACCCGATTAAATATTGCTTCAATCCGGCGTACTGATCGCAATGTAGAACAATTTGGCAGTGGAGAATTAAAAGACTTTGTATTGACTGTGAATACGGGGCTCGATCAGCATAAGGTTGATTTTGATACTGAGGTTAAAATTGGCGAAATGAATCTGCATAAAAATCCAACGTTTCGTGATTTCCAGATGAATATGAACCTGAAAGCCCTGAATAAGCAGAAAATACAGACTTTCTTAGATTTATTGGAAAAAAATTCTGAAGTATGCGGAACCAAAGAAGAATTGAATCAAAATCTGGTGAACAGTTTTCTGGCTATTGTGAACGAAGGATTTAGTTTTGAGTCGCAAAATAATCAAATCAAAGTGGGTGATGGATATGCCAAGGCGAGTCTGACAGGCAAGGTTATGCCAGGACACCAATCCTCTTTTGAAAGCCTGGTGAAAATGGCACCCAGTCTGGTCGAATATCAGGCCAATATTGAATATGATAAACAAATCATGAAAACGATCATGAAGAATTATTTGCAACAGGGCGGTAAAACCTTATCCGATCAAGAGCTTGAGCAAATGCTGAATGGTATGCAGCAGTCGCTACAAGCTAAACGGGAGGGGGATATCCTCAAGGTTGGCATTGAATATAAATATGGTGAAAAGAAGTTTTTAAATTAAGATGAACCGATAAAAAAGGCTGCCAGATGTGCGGCCTTTTTAATTGCAGAAGAAAGTGGCTAATCAGTGACGTTTAAATAAATGACAGGGTGATTTCATTCGGTCATTCGTTTGATACAGTTAATCAATCAGACAATTTAACAATGAATTATTATGAGGGCATTAGCATCGAGATGAAACGCTAAATCGCGTTTCATCTTCGAGGTTTATGGCCGATTAATTTTGTGAATGTTGGATTTTCCAGGCACGGTGAATTTTAGTATTACGTTTGAAGTCCAAGCCAATGGTTTCATTGGTAATTTCTTGAACATCAAAGAACGCTAAAATTTCTTCATCCATTTCAAAACCACGATAGTTGTTGGAGAAGTACAAAGTTCCTTCTGTGGTTAAGCGGTTCATTGCACGTTTGAGTAATGATAGATGGTCACGTTGCACATCGAAGGTACCATGAAACTTTTTCGAATTCGAGAAAGTTGGTGGATCGATAAAGATCAGGTCATATTGTTCATGACCTTCTTTGAGCCATTCAAAACAGTCACTGGCAAAGAACTGATGTTGCTCATCGGCATGATCTACTGTTAAACCATTCAAGACGAAATTTTCTTTAGACCAGTTCAGGTAGGTATTGGATAAATCGACACTGGTGGTACTTGCAGCGCCACCTAAAGCAGCATGTAAGCTGGCTGTAGAGGTATAACTATACAGGTTAAGGAAGTGCTTTCCTTTGGCTTCTGCAGCAATGCGCAAACGCATTTGACGATGGTCAAGGAACAGGCCGGTATCCAGATAATCCGTCAGGTTGACTAAAATCTTGGCTTTGCCTTCCTGTACGATAAAGCGCTTAGATGCCGTACTTTGTTTGGTGTACTGGTTTTTACCTTCCTGACGCGCACGTGTTTTAATGAAGATCGCATCACGGCCTAAACCAGTTACCGAACGGATGGCTTGCAAGGCAAGGTTAAAGCGTTTTTTGGCTTTTTCAGGATCGATAATTTTTGGCGGTGCATACTCTTGAACATGCAAGCGATCACCATATAAATCGACTGCCACATTAAAGTCAGGCAAGTCGGCATCATATAAACGCAAACAGAAAATATTTTCTTTCACTGCCCATTTTTTCAGGTTTTGCATATTTTTTTGCAAACGGTTAGTGAAGTCCTGCGCGCCTTCAATCGGCTCGAACTGCTGGGGTTGCCAATGCGCTAAAAATGGTTCTGATACAGCAGCCGGTTTAATAATACCGAAACGCACATAAATAGGCAGTTTACCATTCATCAAACGCAGAATTTGCGGTTCATTAAATGCCAGCACGTCCGCCTGTTCAACTTGTGCTGCAATCACTGCGGCATACTGATTCGGGAAGTTCTTTTGTAAAAGAGCAGATAAACCTAAATATAAGGCACGGTTAGAGGCTTTATCACCTAAACGCTCACCATAAGGCGGGTTGGTGACAATAAATGAAGTTTTACCTTCAGCCTTGAAATCAGGCCAATCAGCCAGCGTACGCTCTTCAATCTTGATATGGTCAAGTAGCTTTTCAAAACCGGCGGCAATAATGTTTTGCTTGGTGGCTTTCACCGCTTCCCAGTCTGCATCATAGGCATAGAACTGCGGTAAAGGTTGTTCTAATGCTGCTTGATGGCGTTCTGCGGCTTCAGCTTTAATTGACATCCACAGGTCATGGTCGTGTCCGTTCCAGCCGTTAAAGCCGAAACGACGTACCAGGCCCGGAGCACGGTCAGTCAGCATCATCAAAGATTCAATGATAAAGGTCCCTGAACCACACATTGGATCTAAAATAATGTCAGGATTGCGTTTTTTTAATTGGGCTTTTTGCAGAATGGCTGCGGCAAGGTTTTCTTTTATCGGCGCGTCAGTCATGTAATGACGGTAACCACGTTTATGCAAAGAATCGCCAGATAAATCCAGGCAATAGGTGTGTGCAGTCTTGCCGGCAAGCACATATAAAGTAATTTCAGGCTGTTTGATGTCGATGCTTGGTCGTTTGCCCACCGCTTCCATAAAGGAATCCACCACACCGTCTTTTACCCTTAAGGTTGCGAACTGTGTATTGACCTTAATGTCACGTTCTACGTGTAAACGGATGGCAAATGTACTTTGTGGTGCAAAAATAAGCGACCAGTCAAAGTTGATTGCACCTTCATAGAGCTCTTCGGCAACATCACGTGCATCATGAGTAAATTCAAGTTCATGAACATGAATAGGGGTTAACACACGTGAAGCCAAACGTGACCACATGCAAATACGGTATGCGTCTGCCAATGTGCCTTTGAAAATCAAACGACCCGGTAACTGTTCAATATTTTGAACACCTAAACCTTCAATTTCCTCGCGGAGTAAGGTTTCAAGTCCATCTGCACAGGTGACCCAATATGTAGAAAGACGCGGTTTCGAATTCATGTAAATTTCCAAAGACAAATAAAGCAATCGGCTATTTTAACGTATTTTCTTCGTTTTGGGCGGACGATATTACGAAGTTCTTAGAGAAATTGTTCGCTCAAGCTCAGGTTTCAAGAGGCAGGTAAAGCGGGATGATTTGCGCTATATCGTTGAGTTTTATCAAGGATCAAGAAAAATTTAATCTTTATCTTTCACGTTATTGGTACATATTTTGCTAAATCCTGAATAGCATCCTGTTTTATCGGTGCTCAAACTGAGTGTAATTACACTTTTTATTTTTTAGAAATTGATAGTAATTAATGTTAGGGGGAATGATGAACAAGATTTTGAGCCATGGGGAAGTTTTTTCGATTGCAACTTTAATCTATGCACGTCTTCGCCGAGTTTCCGGTCGTGTAATTGACGCCATATATCTGGCTAAAAATATTGAATATGCACAGCATATTGTGGAACTGGCACAAGAAACTCAAGACCCTGAACTGTTGCGCCTAATTAGTCGTTTAAAAACGGTGTTGAATTTATCTTCACTTGACGAACCTGCCTTAGAAAACCCAATAGAAGAAAATGCAGAACTGCTTGTGGTCGAACCGACTGAAGATGATATTTATCGTGCCCAAGTTTCACATCATTATATTGGCGCTTTACGCTAATTAACTTCGGCTCTAAATGAGTTCACTGATTTAGAGTCGCCCTTTGCAGTTGAATTGTTGAATCATCATGTTGTTAAAAATTAATTTAAGATAGGGGTATTTATAACCGGTTTTGTGTTGTATTTATGAATTTGGTTTAAATTATCTCATTGAAATATTGGATAGCAATTTCAATATTGATTTTAATTATCGACCTGATTTTTGCATAATTGTTGAAAACTTCAACTGCCACAAATGGGGAATATCTGTATAATACGTTGACTTAACGTATAAGGAATCTCTCATGCACTTGGCGGCATTGCATACTCCGAGCCAGATTCAACTCAACCGAGATGGTAACTTAAAACACTTCCTCACCATCGATGGTCTTTCCAAAGAAACCCTCACAAAAATATTGGACACTGCGCAGTCCTTTTTTAATGACCAAAATCAGCTGATTACTAATAATCTGCTCGAAGGTCGTACGGTAATGAACCTGTTTTTCGAAAACTCGACCCGTACCCGTACCACTTTTGAGGCGGCTGCAAAGCGTCTGTCTGCCAATGTGCTTAACATTGATATTGCCCGTTCAAGTACTTCTAAAGGTGAAACCCTGCGTGACACGCTGTGGAACTTAGAAGCCATGGCAACGGACATTTTCGTGGTCCGTCATTCATCTTCAGGTGCGCCGCATTTTATTGCCAAAGATGTCTGCCCGAATGTCGCGATTATTAATGCCGGGGATGGCCGTCATGCACATCCGACACAAGCGATGCTGGACATGCTGACCATTCGCCGTGAAACCAAAAAGAATTTTGAAGATATCAGCATTGCCATTATCGGTGATATTAAACATTCACGTGTGGCGCGTTCAGATGTTGCCGCTTTACAGACTTTAGGTTGTAAAGATATCCGTGTGATTGCACCGAATACCTTGCTGCCTTATGGTTTCGCTGAATATGGTGAAGATGTTCGTCTGTTTAATAATATGGAAGATGGCATTAAAAATTGCGACGTGATTATTACTTTACGTATTCAAAACGAACGTATTGATTCACCTGCATTATCTTCACAAGCCGAATTCTACAAAATGTACGGCCTGAACAAAGAACGTCTGGCTATGGCGAAACCGGATTGCATCGTGATGCACCCGGGACCGATGAACCGTGGTGTGGAAATTGATTCCAGTATTGCCGATGGTACTCAGTCGGTGATTTTAAATCAGGTGACCAATGGTATTGCGGTACGTATGGCGGTACTGGCTTTGGCAATGCAAGGTCAGTTACAGGAAAAAGGTTTGTTAGAAGCGATTGCGGGATAAGAGAAAAGTCATGAGTATTGTAAAAATTGAAAATGTACGTGTCTTGGACCCCATCAACAAAACCGACAGCGTAGAAACGGTTTATCTTGAAAATGGCAAATTGGTTGCTGAATCAAATAATGTGACTGAAACCATTGATGGTCAAGGCAAATGGCTGATGCCGACCATGGTGGATCTGTGTGCACGTTTACGTGAACCGGGTCAGCAGCAGCA
Organism: Acinetobacter sp. UBA5934; assembly: GCF_002430855.1. Classification (NCBI taxonomy): domain Bacteria; kingdom Pseudomonadati; phylum Pseudomonadota; class Gammaproteobacteria; order Moraxellales; family Moraxellaceae; genus Acinetobacter; species Acinetobacter sp. UBA5934. The sequence continues at coordinate 12,500 of NZ_DJDC01000068.1, forward strand.
TGGGACATTGAAGTCTGAAGGGAAGGCTGCACGTGCTAACGGGATTCTGCATGTGTTTACTCCACCGGACTCTAAACCGATTGTGCAAGACAATGGCGCACTCATTCACGGCCTGGTTGAAAAAGCCATGCTGGATGGCGGCATTTACCTGGAAGTGATTGGTGCGCAAACCCAAGGCTTGAAAGGCCATCAACCTGCCAATATGGCTGGCCTGAAAAAAGGTGGCTGTACCGCGGTATCCAATGCCAATGCACCGTTCGCTGATGATGATGTGGTAATTCGTACTTTAGAATATGCTGCGGGTCTAAATATGACGGTGGTGTTCTATGCGGAAGAACCACAAATTGCCAAAGATGGCTGTGTGCATGAAGGCTTTATTGCGTCACGTCAAGGTTTGCCGATGATTCCTGCCTTGGCAGAAACCGTTGCGATTGCTAAATACCTGCTGATGATTGAAGCAACAGGTGTGCGTGCCCACTTTGGCTTGTTGTCGTGTGGTGCTTCGGTTGAACTGATTAAAAATGCCAAAGCCAAAGGCTTGCCGGTGACCTGTGATGTGGCCATGCATCAGTTGCATCTGACAGACCAGCTGATTGATGGTTTCAATTCACTTGCCCATGTGCGTCCGCCTTTACGTTCGGAACAGGACAAAGCGTTGCTGCGTCAAGGCTTAAAAGATGGCGTCATTGATGCAATTTCTACCCATCATGAACCGCTGAGCAGCTCTGCGAAAATGGCGCCATTTGCTGAAACTCAGCCCGGTTTTACCGCATTCGATACTTTTGTCCCGTTTGGTCTTCAGCTCATTCATGAAGGCTTTTTTGAACCTTTAGAGTGGGTGGAAAAAGTAACGGTTGCTCCGGCAAAAGTGGCAAACATATTAGAGCGCTGGACTCAAGAAGCAGGCTGGGTTTTGCTTGATCCTGAGCTTGAATGGACCATCAGCAAAGAGAGCATTGTGTCTCAAGGTAAAAATACGCCACTAATTAACCAAAAAGTCGTGGGTAAAGTGTTACACACCTTTGCGGTTTAATTGATTTAACGTATTTTAAAAAATTTGAAAAGTCAGCTTCGGCTGGCTTTTTTTTTGTGATCAAATTGTTATTTTTTGATGATTTTGTTTATAATTGTGTAAATAAAAGAGGGTATTTTAATGAAACTTAACAATAAAGCTGTTTTCTTAATTATTTCAACATTAGCTTTAGCGGGGTGTAATAATCCCTTTTCTAAACATGTGAAATGTGATGATGAGTCTGCAATTTCTTTGGTCACACAAGTATTGCAAGATGATTTGAGCAGATCTTTAGAGCATGAACTTAAAACATTAATTAAAAATGGTGCGATTAAAGATTTAGATCCGACCAAGTTAAAGCTTTCAGCAAAAAATATCCAATTTTCTTTGGCAGATAGTCGAACAGATTTTA
>NZ_DJDC01000068.1:13980-14492 GCF_002430855.1 Acinetobacter sp. UBA5934
TCGAACAGATTTTATTGATCCAAATAGTCCAAAAACATCATGCTCAGTAGATTTAAACGTAGCTATTCCATCTGATTTGGTGAAAAAATCTGATGAGGCAAGAGCTAAAGTGAATGCTGTAAGTGTAGAGCAGCATGCAAATAATTTAGATGTAGATTATGAAAATAATAAGGTGCATTTAACACTTGAGTATGTTCTACAGCCAACAGATAAAGGTGATAAAGTTTTAGCTCTACTTAAAAATACAGCGAATATACAAACATTGCTTTCAGAAACTTTAACTTATGCTTTTTTAAAACCACAAATTGAAAAAAATCAAATAAGAAATCTGGAAGCGAGTAAATCAGCTGTGCAAAGAAATAATGCTGAGAATATTGCTTATTCAGCAAGCGATGAGGTTGTAGAGGCTGCAGATGCAGCAACAGAAGCCGCTGAGGCAGCGCAAGCTGCTCAAGTAGTACCTGATGAAAGTGCTTACGAAAATTATTAATCATTCGTATTACTGAAAATAA
>NZ_DJDC01000068.1:14714-17556 GCF_002430855.1 Acinetobacter sp. UBA5934
TGAATTGAAAAATAGGTTGATTATGAATTTTAGATTATTGGCATTGATGAGTTGTGCATTACTGGTTTCAGGTTGTAACAAAATACAATCAATCACAGGTAGCGCAGTAAAATGTGATAATGAAACTGCAAAACAGTTAGTTGTTGAAAGTTTTAGTAAGACGGTCAGTGATGTTTCTGCAGAACGTGTGAAAGAATTAATTGATACTGAAAACGTTACAATTGATATGGGGAAATTACGTAGTACACTTCAGCAAATTACCTTTAATGTCAATGATGTTCGTACCAATAATTCGGATCCGAATAGTAATAAGCAGTATTGCGTAACGGAATTTGTGGTAAAAGTTCCGGCTCAGATGATTAAAGATGCCGATGCAGCTCGTGCAGTTTATGATGAAAATAATACTGCGCAAGCTGCAGTTTTATCAGATTTGTCTTTTGAAGCTAATCAATTGAAAAGAGAAATTGAGTATTTAGTTCAGCCTACAGACGATGGTAAAAAGGTATATGTAACTTTAGAAAATCCAGATGTTCTAGCTTATTTTGTAAGAGATATCGCAGTTGACTCTTTGATTAAAAATGCACGTTTAAATGCTGTTGAAGTTGCGAAACAGGAAGAAATGAAACGTGTTGCAGAAGAGGAGGCTTCAGCACAGGAGTACCAATCGGTATTAGTTTCAGAAGCAAAAACAAATTTAGATAAAGCCAATGAAAATTTAAATCTTGTGTGGAATGCAACAACTAAGGAAGTGCGTGCTCAGCTTTTAGATGAACAAAGAATTTGGCTAAAAAAACGTGAGTTAGAATGTAAACTAGATAGTTCAAACGCTGATAATCCTGAAATCTATCGGATAAATTGTGAAACAAATATGACAGCCCAGCGAACTACAGAGTTGCGTCAAAAAATCTATTATTTGGAAGAATAATTTTTTTTAATAATAAAAAGTCAGCTTTTGCTGGCTTTTTTTGTGATTAAAAAATATTAGTATTCAAATAATACAATTATTTACATTGCGTGAAAAATGAACAGATAGACTAAAAAAATACTTAATAAAAAGAGAATAAGAGGAATAAGCAATGAATCTTAATCTGATTGAATTATTAAAGCAGAAGGTCACTCCAACAGTTCTTGAAGGAGAAACCACCTATCTGAGTGAGAAGAGTCAGGCATTAAGCAGTTTTCTGCCCATTTTATTATCCATCTTCAGATCTAAACCCGACCTTATTGCAAATTTACAGAGTCAATTAAATCCCAGATTGGGAGATATCTTTAACGTCAACCCGACTTTAAAGCAGGAGTTTCTGCAACAGGTTTCCGGTACGGTACCGCCTGAAACAATCGAGTTGACCTTAAATCGTTCTATAGCCCCAACTTTAGGAATATTGGAAGCGGAGGCTGGATCTTCCGAACCCAGCGCGATTGTCCATTTGATTGAAAGCCATTGGCCTGCAGTATTGAATGCTTTGCCACATTGGGCGCCAGTATTGTTAAGCGCTTTAGGTGTCAGTACGGCAGCAGAACAAAGTTTACATCAAGCGCCACCGGTTGATCCCTATCGGGTCACTGAGGAAAAAAAGAAATCAGGCTTTTTACTGCCTTTGATTGCGTTCATTGTTTTAGCCGCATTGTTAGCTTTAATTTTTAAATCATGTTCCGATAAGCAAGATACTGCTCCGGCAAGCGGTATACCGGCTGAAAACGCAAGTAGTGAACCCGCTAAATTGCAGTTAAGTACAGGTTCAACAGGCGATTTAATAACGTGTCAATTATATTCCGGCAATGCAAGTTACATCGATATTCTGCAGCAACAAATTAAACAAATTTTTAATCACAACATAGGTTGTGGCGTGGAAAACAATACCCGCTACCATTCAGAATTTATCGATCAGGATGCCATTCCAAGTGTATTAAAACTGGTCAAAGGTGTACCCAATGCTTCATTAACCTGGATGGGCGATCAGCTTTCTATTGTCACAGCTAATCCGACTGATGCTGAACAGCTGGTAGTGAAAATCAAGCCATTGGTTAAAAACATGACAGTGTTGACTCAGGCCGCAGCAATGAGCAGTGCGTCAGCATCGGTAGATAATCAGGCTGCAATTAATGAAGGTAATAGCAATGCAGAAAAAGCATTGGCAGCAATTAATCCGGAGCAGATTCGTGCACTGGATGTTGCTACCGCATTGAATATGCAGATTATTAATTTTGCTACCGCAAGTGCAGAGATTCCAGAGGCCAATAAACCCATTCTGGATCAAGCTGCGGCATTGATGAAACGCGCGCCACAAGTTCAATTAACGGTAAAAGGGCATACAGACGCCGTAGGCAATGCTGAGGCGAATAAAGCATTATCACAAAAACGTGCTCAAGCCATTATGGATTATCTGGTTAAACAGGGGGTAGATCCTGCCCAGTTGCAAGCTGTGGGATATGGTTCGGAACAACCTGTAGCGGATAATGCAACAGATGAAGGTCAGTTTAAAAACCGCCGTATTGAGTTTGAGGTATTAAATACCGAAACGGGCGTGGTGCGTGAAGTGGATGAGCAGGGCGTCAATAAACAGTAAATATACTGAAGACAGACCTTATCTCAGTTTAAAACAGTATGTATAACCATACTGTTTAAATCGCAATTAAATAAAAGGACGAATTGATTCGTCCTTTTATTCTTGGCATGCTTGAACTGAATTGTAAAACGTGAACTTAGCTATGCGAATCAGTTTTATTGGCGCAGGACGGGTAGCCCATCATCTGGCTATTGTTTTAAGCCAAAATCATCAAATTGTGCAGGTTTATAGCCGAACTTTAGCACATGCCCAGACGTTGGCGAGTCAGGTCGCTG
>NZ_DJDC01000068.1:17704-26164 GCF_002430855.1 Acinetobacter sp. UBA5934
GATTTGGTGATTATTGCCGTGAGCGATCAGGCCATTGCTGAGGTCATTCAACAGGTGCATGCACAATTAAGCGATGTCTTAATTGTGCATACCTCAGGCAGTACTGATATTCAAGTTCTGGCAAAGGTTCATGCACGTGCCGGGGTGTTTTATCCTTTACAGACCTTTAGTCTGGCCCGCGAAGTGAATTGGCAGAGCACGCCATTGTTTGTAGAAGTAAGCCAGGCGAATGATCTGGTGCAATTGTCCGAGCTGGCAAATAGCCTAAGTTCACGCGTCTATACCTATACATCGGCACAGCGTTTAAGCCTGCATTTGGCGGCTGTATTTGCCTGTAACTTTAGCAATTATTGTTATGACATGGCGAAGCAGATTGTCGATGCCAAACAGGTCGATTTCTCACTGCTTTATCCCTTAATTTTAGAAACAGCCCATAAAGCCGTACAGCATGACCCTAAGCAGATGCAGACCGGACCTGCAATGCGAGGCGATCAGAATATCCTGAATATGCATCAGCAGATGTTGAATGACGCCAAACGGGAAGATTTGAAAAATGTTTACAATTTGATGAGTCAGCAGATTTTGCAATCGCATCATGGTTAAGAGTGACTTAAACTTAAACAGATTGAGATCATGCATTGCAAAAGGAGGCGCGTATGGCCAAGGATTTTAACAGTCAGTATGTGGTTGATGGCTATGATGAACATATACGGAAGCTCATTCCCGGCTACGAAGTGGTACATCAACAAATTCGGGCTTTATTAAAAACATATGTGGATGAATATGCACATGTGCTGATTGTTGGCTGTGGTACCGGCTATGAACTGGGTCATCTGGTTCAGTTATTTCCTGACTGGACCTTTACTGCAACAGAGTTGTCGGAAAACATGCTGGATAAAGCCAGACACCATATCCATGCCTTAAATGCATCGCATCGGGTGGAGTTTGTCCTGGGTGATGTAGACCAGTTAAAAACAGGCCAATCTTTTGATGCAGCACTTTCCATTTTGGTCACGCATTTTGTGGACTTTAAAGATAAGCCCAATTTCTTTAAAGCTATTTCTTCGCGGTTAAAATCTCAAGGACTATTCCTGACCTTTGACTTAACCAAAATTAAGTCTACTCAGGAGCTACAAGCACTCAGATCTATATGTGAGGCAAATGGCTTAACGCCCTCACAGACTGCGGCGATGGTGGATCGTTTAGACGATGATTTTATTCCACTCTCGAAGCAGGAAACATTTGAACAACTTAAAGGCTGTGGTTTTGATGCGGTAGAGCGCTTTACGCAAATTTTATCCTATCAGGGCTTTATGGCTAAAATGTAAAAGTCTGTCGTAAAGATGGTCTAATTACTGCACATTCATATATTTATTTAATTTGGATAAAAGACACTGCTGTTGCATCGCGTTCTATGTTATTAAAAGACATTATAAAACTAATCAATAAAAATAATGTTAAGGAATAAGAAAGATGCAGCAGGAATTCGATTATATCGTGATTGGCGGGGGCAGTGCCGGCAGTGTTTTGGCAAGTCGTTTAACTGAAGATCCAAACATTTCGGTATGTTTATTAGAAGCCGGGGGAAATGGGGAAAATTGGACCGTAAATATTCCAGCTGCAGCTGTGGTCAGCTTACCGACCAGAATTAACAACTGGGCTTTTGAGACTGTGCCACAGGCAGGGCTGAATGGACGCAAAGGTTATCAGCCACGTGGTAAAGGTTTGGGCGGTTCTTCCAATATTAATGCCATGATTTATATTCGCGGCAATCAGGCCGATTATGATCATTGGGCTTCTTTAGGCAATACTGGTTGGTCTTATCAAGAAGTGTTGCCTTATTTTATTAAATCTGAAAATAACGAACGCTTACAGAATCACTATCATGGCAACTCGGGGCCGCTTTCAGTTTCCGATATCCGTACCGATAATCCACTGCATCAGCGTTATATTGCTGCTGCCAAAGCTGAAGGCTACAAAATACTGGATGATTTTAACGGTGCGGAACAGGAAGGTTTGGGAGTTTATCAAGTTACGCATGTCAATGGTGAACGCTGCAGCGCTGCCCGTGCCTATTTATATCCACATTTGCAGCGTCCCAACCTGATCGTTTTAACCCACGCACTGACACAGAAAATTCTGATTGAACAGAAAACTGCACTAGGCGTAGAAGTGCAGCATGCGGGGCAAATCAAACAGCTACGTGCCCGGAAAGAGGTATTGCTGAGTGCCGGTGCAATCCAGTCTCCGCAAATTCTGATGCTGTCCGGCATTGGTGATCAGGCTGAGCTGACAGCACATAAAATTGAAGTGAAGCATCATTTACCGGGTGTAGGTAAAAATTTTCATGATCATCCAGACTTTATTTTTGGCTATAGCGTGAAAGATATACAGGGCACGTTTGGTGTGTCTATGTCCGGCTCACTGGATCTGTTTAAGCAGCTGGGACGTTATCGCAAGGAGCGCCGTGGCATGATTGCTTCAAACTTTGCCGAATGTGGCGGTTTTTTAAAAAGCGATCCTTCATTGACCATTCCAAACTTGCAGTTGCATTTTGTCGTGGCGCTGGTTGATGATCATGCACGTAAATTTCATCCCAGCCACGGCGTTTCCTGCCACGTTTGTCTGCTAAATCCACGCAGCCGCGGTTCGGTTCAGCTCAGCGGTAACAAGATTTCTGACCCATTAAAAATCGATCCTAACTTCCTGGGAGATGAGCAGGATCTGGAAGACTTGGTGCAAGGCTTTAAACTCACGAGAAAACTGATGCAGTCCCCTTCATTATCCGAAATTTATAAACGCGATCTGTTTACCGAGCATGTAAAAACCGATGATGATATTCGCCAGATTCTGCGTGAGCGGGCAGACACGGTTTATCATCCGGTGGGCAGCTGTAAAATGGGAATGGATGACATGGCGGTGGTTGACCCGCAATTACGGGTATATGGCATACAGAATTTACGTGTGGTGGATGCATCCATTATGCCGACTGTAGTGAATGGTAACACCAATGCGCCGGTGATCATGATTGCGGAAAAAGCGGTCGACTTGATTCGTCAAAGTGCTTTCACATAGTATGTGGCTTGAATAGACAAGGAATTGTACTGACATCAGCTGAAGTTTCATTTATGTTGTAAAACAAGAAAAATAGGAAATAAGACTATGGCGATGGAACAACATCAGCTTTTTGACAGCATCGATGAGTTTGGGGCAGAAGATTCTGACACAGCAGACCTGCAGTTGCAGCAGGTTTTTGAACTGCAAAAGCAGGCATTTAAAGCCCAGACCTATCCAGGTTTTGAGCAACGCAAGCAGCATTTACAAACCTTGTATCAAATGGTTGCGCAGCATCAGGATGAAATCGCGGCAGCCATCAGCCATGACTTTTCCAACCGCAGTTCAGATGAAACCCGTCTGTTTGAGGTGATGACCAGCTTGAATGGCATCAAACACAGTCTGAAGCATTTAAGAAAATGGATGAAGCCGAGTAAGCGTGAAGTCGGCATTTTGTTCCAGCCGGCCAGTGGCTATGTCATGTATCAGCCTTTAGGGGTTATTGGCGTGATTGTGCCCTGGAATTATCCTTTGTTTTTGGCGATCGGACCTTTGGCACAGGCTTTAGCTGCCGGCAACAACGTCATGCTGAAAATGAGCGAATACACGCCAACATTTTCTGAACTGTTTAAAAAGCTGATTGCGGAAAATTTTGCCCAAAGCCATGTCAATGTTATTACCGGTGATGCACAGACTGCACAAAAGTTTACGCAGCTGCCATTCGATCACCTGCTGTTTACAGGGGCAACTGCTATTGCACCACATGTGCTGCACGCGGCAGCTGACCATTTGACGCCCGTCACCTTGGAGCTTGGCGGAAAATCTCCAGCCATTGTGGCTCAAGATGCAGACTTAAAAGAAAGTGCACGCCGGATCGCTTTTGGCAAAACCATGAATGCAGGTCAAACCTGTGTAGCGCCGGATTATGCCCTGGTGCATCGCAGCCAGCAGGATGAATTCATTAAAGCCTATTTTGAAGTGATTCAGCAGTTTTATCCGGACAGTATTGCTGACAATCCCGATTACACGGCCATCGTCAATGAGCGTCAGTTCGCACGTTTGCAGCATTATTTGATGGATGCCCAGCAAAAAGGTGCACAGCTGATCCAGATTGAAGCAGAAGCAGAGGGTAGACGCATGCCGCATGCAGTCGTTACCGATGTGAATGACGATATGCAATTAATGCAGAATGAAATTTTTGGGCCTATTCTGCCGATTGTCTGCTATGAGCATATTAATGACGCGATTGAATATATCAACGCGCGTGAACGTCCATTGGCTTTGTATTACTTTGGCTATAACAAGGCTGAACAGCAGAAAGTGCTGAATGAAACCCACAGTGGCGGTGTTTGCCTGAATGAAACATTGATGACCGCAGGAATGGAAGATATGCCTTTTGGCGGCGTTGGTGCATCAGGCATGGGGCATTATCATGGTCATGAAGGCTTTAAAACTTTCAGTCATGCCAAATCTGTTTTTGTACGGCCAAAATTCAGTTTAATGAAATTGATTTATCCACCGTATGGAACATGGATTCAACAGCTGATTTACCGCTTATTTATACGCTAATCATCCAATAAAAAAGCGCTCAGAAGAGCGCTTTTTTATTGCCGATTTTAGGGAAATCAGCCAATTTTCTTGAACAGGAAGTCGTTAATTTTATGACCTTCTTCTAAACCACGACGTTCAAACTTAGTTTGCGGACGCCAGTCAGGGCGAGGGTAGCTATTGCCTTTGCCTGCCATATTTTCCAGATTTGGACGGTTATCCAAAACATCCAGCATCCATTCGGCATACGGTTCCCAGTCGGTTGCAGAGTGGAAAGTCCCGCCCATTTCCAGTTTCTGTTCAACCAGTGGCATACGGTCATGCGATACAAAGCGACGTTTGAAATGACGTTTCTTTTGCCATGGATCAGGGAAATAGAGTTGTATTGCGTTAATGCTATTGTCTGGCATTTCACGAAGCACCTGAATGGCATCGGCATCCAATAAGCGTAGATTGGTTAAGCCTGCCATGCCCGCTTCATACACACATTGCGCAATACCCGGAACATGCACTTCAATACCCACATAGTTGCGTTCAGGGTTGGCTTTAGCCATCAGTACCAGTGAACGGCCCATACCGAAACCAATTTCTACAGTAAGCGGGCGTTCCGGATGTTCGAACTGCTGACGTAAATCACCCACCGGATATTCCAAAATTAGGTGACCATATTGTTCAAGCGCAGTACGTTGAGAGGTATTCAGCGGAGATGAACGACGCATAAAAGTGACAATTTCGCGATGTTCATTCAAGTTGTCCAGCTCTACGACTTGCTGGTCTAATTGATCGTTCGACATAACTTTGGCAAATGTAAAAAATTCGAATGCGGTATTTTAAGTCCTGAACCTAACAAGTCAAACTTTTTCATTTTTAAGATGCCACAAAGACCGCAGAGTCATGCTGTTGTTGCGTCATTATTTGCTGTAATAAAAGTTGAGACCTAAGAAATAACGGGGTTAAGTTGTGAGTATTAATTACTTTATAAAAAATATTGGCTTAGAAAATTTTGAAGGGGGATTGCATTATTTTAATGCAATGGTGAGCACGCCAAGCGCAATGAGGACAATGCCTAAATATTCTTGCAGGCTAGGCCGTTCACCTAAAAAAACAACAGCAAAAAGGGAAACTAAAACCACACTGAGTTTATCAATTGGTGCCACTTGTGAGGCTGGACCGAGTTGTAAGGCCCGAAAATAACACAACCATGAGGCGCCAGTTGCTAAAGCCGACAAAGTTAAAAACAACCAGGTTTTACCTGAAAGTAATAAAGGATTCTGCCATTTGCCTAATCCCCAAACCATTAAACTTAATACCAATACAATAATCACGGTGCGAAGAAGTGTGGCCAGGTCAGAATCGACCTGGCGTAAACCCACTTTGGCAAATATGGCGGTCAAGGCCGCGAAGCAGGCAGATAATATTGCCCACATAAACCAATGATTTGTATTCATATGCTGGCCTATCTATTTTTAGTTTTAGCTGCCCACGCATTGGGAATCTATGTACGATAGCAGTGATGCTGGCACTATCATTTTAATTAAAAGTTAAAGTGGATTATAGCGGTCAATTAGAGTGCTACTGGCCTCATTTAATCCCATAATTTCGACTTGAATATTTTGATCTCTAAATTTCTGTACCACAGTATTCAACATATTGACTGAAGTAATGTCCCAAATATGAGCATGGGTCAGATCTATATTGACTTGATCAATCGGTTCTTGAAAGTCAAAAAACTGGAAAAATTTTTCTGAACTGCTAAAGAAAATTTGTCCTGAAATCTTGTAACGACGTATTGATTGATTGAGTAATACTGAGCTGACTTTTACTTCACTTTCAAGCTTATTGATGATGAACAGTGCAGACAGTAGCACACCAATAAATACCCCTAATGCAAGATTGTGTGTGGCCAATACTACAATCACCACCGCGATCATCACCACATTAAAGGAAGCAGGGTGCTTGCGGAACTGTTTGACTGAGTCCCACTGGAAAGTGGTAAAAGACACCATAATCATAATCGCAACCAATGCTGCCATCGGGACATAAGCCAGCCAGTCTTTCAGAAAAACCACCAAACACAGCAAAAACACGCCGGCAACAAGTGTGGAAAGGCGAGTGCGTGCACCTGAAGAAACATTAATAATCGATTGACCAATCATGGCGCAACCCGCCATACCGCCCATAAACCCGCTGACAATGTTGGCATAACCTTGACCGCGGCATTCCTGATGACGGTCAGCTTCAGTTCCAGTGACTTCATTAATCACTGTCGTGGTCATCATGGTTTCAAGTAAACCGACAGTAGCCAGCGTAATGGAGTAAGGGAAAACAATTTTTAAGGTTTCAAAGTTCAGTGGAATTTCTGGAATCAGGAAAATAGGAAGTGTATCTGGAAAATGTCCCAAATCACTCACGGTACGCATGTCAGCACCCAAAAATACTGCTAAAGCACTGAGTACCACGATACAAATTAAAGGTGAGGGAATTGTTTTACCTATTTTCGGAATGTGAGGAAACAGATAAATAATCACCAGACCCATCGCCATAAATAAATAGCCTAAGCTATCCATCTTGTTAATTTCCGGCAATTGGGCAACAAAAATTAAAATCGCCAATGCATTTAAAAAACCATAGACCACCGACTGCGAAACAAAACGCATCAGCTTGGCAACTTTAAAATAGCCCGCTATCACCTGAAGGATACCGGTCAAAATGGTGGCTGCCAGTAAATATTGCAAACCGTGATCCTTGACCAGGGTAATCATCAGCAAGGCCATTGCACCGGTAGCGGCTGAAATCATCGCTGTACGACCGCCAAAGAAAGCAATGGTCACCGCAATACAGAAAGAGGCATACAGACCGACTTGTGGGTCAACGCCTGCAATCGCAGAAAAGGCAATCGACTCGGGGATGAGCGCTAAACCCACCACCAAACCGGCCAATATATCGGTGCGGATATTGGAAAACCATTGTTCTTTTTTCAGGCTCATCACAATAATTTATTCATCAAACTTTAAAGATGCGTATGGTAAAACAAGTTGAATCAAAAAAGCACCCGAGTTTGACTTGAAAATAGAAGCGATTTATACAATATTCAAAAGGTAAGTGATTTTTATACATTTACGCTTTTTTGCAATTTACAGGTTTGATCACTTGAAAGTTTGTTAGAAGCAATTTAAAACAGTGAATAGATACATAACAAGGATCAGGTATGAAGCTTTATTACTCTCCAGGTGCATGTTCTTTGGCATCACATATCATTTTAAATGAAATTAATGTCGATTTTGACTTGGAGCGCGTTGATTTAAAAACACATAAAACTGAAAAAGGTACAGATTATTACGCGATTAACCCTAAAGGTTATGTTCCCGCTTTAGAAATTAATCCAGGTCTGATTCTTACAGAAAACGTTGCCATTTTACCTTTCCTTGCACAGCACGATCCAAAACAAGACTTGATTCCACCATCCGGGCTGGGGCGTGCCAAAGTTCTAGAATGGTTGGGCTATTTAAATTCAGAATTACATGATGCTTATGCGGTTTTCTTTGGTGCTCCTTTAGAAGGCAAAGCTAAAGAAAAAGCCTACGCTGAAATTGATCGTTTATTAACCCATATCAACAATACGATTGGCGAATCGGATAACGACTATTTAGTTGATGACAACTTTGGTCCTGCAGACGCTTATCTATTTGTGTTAACAAACTGGTCGAATGGGATTGGGCATGACTTGACCCCCTATACCAATGTGATCGCACTGCGTAATAAAGTGGCTGAGCGCCAGTCGGTACAAATTGCCATGCGAGATGAAGGTTTGATTCCTTAATTCTGTGCAGTGATTTGAAAAGCACCTTCGGGTGCTTT